>JBFJKG010000622.1:0-1500 GCA_041635075.1 Solimonas sp. | reverse complement strand
GTGGTGATGCCCGCAAAGCGATCACTGACACCGGGCAGCATGCCGGCAAAGCGCCGGCCGTCTTCCACGTTGCCCTTGCCGAGTATGTTCACCGCGAACACGCCGGCCTGCTCCAGGCGCGCGTGCATGCCGAGGTTGCGCGCCACGCAGATCGACACCAGCGGCGGGGTGAGCGACACACTGGAGAAGCTGGACGCGGTCATGCCGGCGGGGCCGGAGTCGTCGATGGTGGTCACCACGGTGACGCCCGAGGGCCACTGGCCCATCACCGCCTTGAAGGTCTCGGGGTTAACGGCCATCGTCAGGTACTCCGGTTGCAGCTGCGCCGGCCGATGCCACTGCCATCGCCGCGGGTGTTGCTTCTGTAGTCGATACGCGCAGGCGCAGCTGGCTTAGCGCCCAGCTGACCATCAGCAGCGCTATCAAGCTGCCGCTAAACCAGGCTAGGTGAAATCCGAACTGGCTCAGCATGACGCCGGCCAGCAGGGGCCCGAACACGCGGCCAAAGGCCGAGCTGGAGCTGGTGGTGCCGAGCATGCGCCCACGCAGATGGACCGGTGTGCGATTGGCGACCAGCGCGTTGAGCACTGGCGTGCTGACAGTGCCGCCGGTAATCGCGAGGAAGAAAGCGAACAGGATGCCAACGCCGTTATCTGAGGCAGCGGCCACGGCAAAGCCGGCGGCCATCATGCTGGCGCCCAGCAGCAGCAAGCGCAGTTCACCCATCTTCTTCACCAGCACACCAATCAGCCCGGCCTGGACAATCACCATGGCAATGCCTTGCACGCCGAACACCATGCCGACTTCCTTGGCGCCCCATCCCAGAAACGCCCCGACCCACAACGGGAATAGATAGCTCACGGCGGTATGGCAGCTATTGTTGAGAAAGTACTGCGCTGCCAGCAGCGTGTTCTTGTGATCCTTGAGCATGCGCAGGATCGAACCGCCATCGCCGTGCTGTTGGCGATGGCTGGCATTGACCGCACGTTGCGTGGCCGGCAGGGATTCCTTGAGGAACAGCAGACCGGCCAGAATGGCGGTGGCCGACAGGCCTGCGGCAAACAGGCCGGGGAGCATGAAGTTGCCGTCGTCGCCCGCAAGCACGCCGCCGAGGAACGGGCCCAGCACCATGCCGGAGCCGAAGGCCGCGCCGATCATGCCCATGTTCTTGGCGCGCTCCTCGGGCTTGCTCATGTCCGCGACCATGGCAGACGCGACGCCAAAGTTGCCCGCCATGATGCCGGCCAGCGCGCGCGCGAAGAACAGCATTGTCAGTGTGGTGGAGTAGGCGAGCATGACGTTGCCCACCGCCGCGCCTGCCAGACAAATCAGCAGCACCGGCTTGCGCCCCCAGCGATCACTGAGCCGTCCCCAGAACGGCCCGACCAAACCGCCGCAGACCGAGTACACCGCCAGCAGCAGCGCGATATCAAACACGGTGGCGCCCAATGCGGGCGCCATGAACGGCAGGATGGGAATGATGATGCCGAAGCCGATCAG
>JBFJKG010000621.1:0-1501 GCA_041635075.1 Solimonas sp. | reverse complement strand
CTATGCGGCAGAGCGCTTTGGCTGCGAGGCCAGCCGGTATCCGCGTCTGGCGCAGGTGGCGGCACGGTGCATGGAGCTGCCCGCGTTCCAGCGGGCGCACCCGGATCAGCAGCCGGATGCCCAGCGTTAGCGGCGAGCTGCCCGCAGGCGCTTAAGCGCCTCGGCATTCTGCAGGCGCGCCTCGCGCCGCAGCTGGGCTTCTTCATAGCGGTGGCGCTCGATGTCCGACTCGCATTGAATGGCCGGCACGGGCCGCGGTTTGCCGTTGGCATCCAGCGCGACAAAGGTGAGATAGGCCGAAAGAATATGCCGCCGATCGCTGCCGTCATAGCCGACCGCCTCCACACGGACCCCGACCTCCATGGATGTGGTCCAGCTGCGGTTGACCGAGGCATTGAAGATCAGTACGTCGCCGCGTCGCGCGGGCGCTACAAACACCACGGCATCGACACTGGCGGTGACGCAAACGCCGGCTGCGTGGCGGTCTGCGGCGACCGCTGCAAACCGATCCATCTGCGCCATGATCAGGCCACCAAACACGGTGTCGTTGGCGTTCAGATCATTGGGGAACACCATGTAAACCTGCTCGCGGATCGCGGAGTAGGCCACCGGGCGCGAGGTGGGGATCGGAAGAGTCATCGGTATCGGCTGGGTCGGGGGTGGAATCCGGATATTTTGGTCAGTGTAGTCTGCGGGGAGCGCGGCGCCGGTGTGGAAAGGACCACAAAATTCGGAGGGTGAATCGCGTTTGACCCCGGTTTCTGGCCCGTTCTGGGCTATTTCTACTAGATTCCGAGCGGGGTGTGCGGCGTAAACTGTAGTTGGGGCACACTGTGCCGTCGTTTTGCAGGCGCGCGTTGGGGCGCGTTACCACCGTAGAGAGAGCCGAAATGATGTCTACCACCAAGAGATTCGCCATCGCGGCGTTCGCATTGCTGTCCTGTGCCGGGCTGCTGACTGCGTGCGGCGGTGGTTCCAGCGGATCGGGCAACAACGGCGGTGGCGGTGGCGGTGGCGGCGGTGGCACCGGCCGTACCTATCTGATCAAGCCGAACGCCAATGCCACGCGCGACATGATTGCTGCCATGGTTCAGGCCGCGCCCGGCGACGTGATCCAGTTCGATTGCGGCTACTTTGAGCTGACCTCCTCGCTGCAGCTGACGGACACCGAGGACGTGCTGATCAAGGGTTGCGGCAAGGACCGCACCGTCCTCTCGTTCAAGAACAACAATGCCCCGGAGGGCGTGCTGGCGGTCAACGTGCGTGGGCTGGTCATCGAAGACCTGACGGTGCTGGATACCGGCGGCAACGGATTTGAATTCCGCGGCGTCGATCACGGCACACTGCGCCGCGTGCGCGCGTTCTGGTCCTCCAATGGTGGCCGCGAAAGCCCCAACCCGATCACGGCTGAGAACGCGTTTGTCGATAACGCCAAGGCGTTGAATGTGGCCTGCACCGACCCGGCCACGCAGGATCCGAACGCACCTGAAAACTTTCTCGG
>JBFJKG010000620.1:0-1501 GCA_041635075.1 Solimonas sp. | reverse complement strand
CCATTGATCTGTTCGCCGAAGCCGGCGGCATCTACACCTGTGATTTGTTCCACGATGACCAACCGACGCCGCTGACGGTGCGCAATGGCAAGCCTTTCGTGTCGATTCCGTATTCGCTGGAGATGAACGACACCATCGCCTACGTCGTCAACAAGGTGGAGCCGCGCCTGTACGGGCAGATGCTCAAGGACTGCTTTGACCGCCTCTACGCCGAGGGTGCCGAGTCCGGCACGGTGATGTGCATTCCCACGCATAACTACCAGGTGAGCTGCCCGCACCGCCTCAAGGCCTTTGAGGAAGCACTGGAGTACATCACCGGGCATTCCGGTGTGTGGGTCACCACTGGCCGGGAGATTGCCGAGCATTACCTGCAGCACCATTACGCAGAAGCGAGCGCCGCGATTGCCGGGGCACACTCATGAGCGCTCGACACGGTGCTTTGCGCGTCGCGCAAACGGGTGCGGGAGCGCGCTCCGGCTCACGGCCTAGCGCTGACTGCTCTTTCAAGCATGGGGGGCACCCGTGAGCACGCCAGCAGATGACGCACTGCGCTACCCCATGCGCCGTCACGGCATGGACCACGATCGCTATGACTGGTCGATGCTCGGCCAGCGCAAGCCGCTGCAGTGGCCCGGCGGCAACAAGCTGGCGCTGTGGGTCAATGTCGGCCTGCAGTTCTTCCCGCTGAATCCGCAGAAGAAGCCGTTGTCGGTGGCGGGCAATATGACCATGCCCTACCCCGACCTGCGCCATTACTCGCTGCGCGACTACGGCAACCGTGTCGGTCTCTACCGCATGCTTGCGGCGTTTGACCGCTACGACGTGAAACCCACGTTCGCGTTCAACACACGGCTCGCGGAGCGCTATCCCGCCCTGCTCAAGACCATCCTTGAACGCGGCGATGAAATCACCTGCCATTCCTGGAGCATGGACACCGCGCACGCCACTGGCCTCGACCCGGCCGCCGAGGCCGAGCTGGTCAAGCGCTCACTGGGCCGCCTGCGTGAACTGACCGCGCGCGACATCCGCGGCTGGATCAGCCCCGGCAAGATCGAGAGCACGCTGACGCCTGAGCTGATCAAGGCCGAAGGCATCAGCTACTTCAGCGACTGGGTCAACGACGACATGCCGTATGCGTTCCGCACGCAGAACGGCCCGCTGTGGGCGATGCCGCTGTCCACCGAGCTCGAAGACCGCTTCGTGCTGATGGACAACCTGCACCCGGCGGCGAGCTGGGCCGAGCAGGTCTGCGACGCCTGCGACCTGCTGCTCAACGAAGCAGCCAGCGAAGGCGGCCGCATCCTCGGCTTGAGCCTGCATCCCTGGGTGCTGGGCCAGCCGCACCGCATCAAGTACCTGGAGCAGGCGCTGGAGTACATCAGCGCGCAGCCCGGCGTGTGGAGCGCCTCGGCCGGCGAGATTCTCGACGCCTACCTGGCGCAGCAATGATTGTTGACGACACACACTCTGGCTCCTCTCTCCCGCTCGCGGGAGAGAGGCT
>JBFJKG010000619.1:0-1504 GCA_041635075.1 Solimonas sp. | reverse complement strand
CAGGTTCTGGAAGTGGGCAAGGGCGGACGTTCCTCGGTGAAGCTGGCCGGCAGCCTCAACGGCAAGGTCGCACTGGTCACGGGTGCCGCACGCGGTATCGGCGCTTCGATTTCCGAGGTGCTGGCCCGGGAAGGCGCCCAGATCATCGGCATGGATCATCCCTCGGCCGAGGGTGGCCTCGGTGAGACCATGGCCAAGGTTGGCGGCGTAGGGCTTGCGCTAGACGTGACGGCGCCTGATGCGGCCGATCGCATCATCGCCGAGACCCTGGAGCGCTTCGGTGGGCTCGACATCGTGGTCCACAACGCCGGCGTTACCCGCGACAAGATGTTGCGCAACATGCCGCCGCACTTCTGGGACATGGTGCTGAACATCAATCTCGGCTCGATCCTGCGGATCAACGAGGGGCTGCTGAAGAAGGGGCTCAAGGATGGCGCGCGTATCGTCTGCATCTCTTCGATCGGCGGCATTGGCGGCAACGCCGGCCAGACCAACTATGGTTCGACCAAGGCCGGCGTGATCGGTTACGTAGACGCGCTGGCGGACACGATGGCCAAGCGTGGTGGCGGCATCAACGCCGTTGCTCCCGGCTTTATTGAAACCGCGATGACTGCCGCCATGCCGATGGGGCCGCGCGAAGTCGGTCGCCGCATCAACTCGCTTTCGCAGGGCGGTTTGCCTCAGGACATTGCCGAGGCCGTGGCGTTTCTGGCCTCGCCAGCAGCGGCCGGCGTCAACGGGTCGACGCTACGCGTCTGCGGTCAGAACTGGTTCGGCGCCTGAGATTCGGCCTGCGCGCCTGTGCTATTCCGACGCGGGGACCGGTAAACTGCCGGTCCCCGCGTCGCGTTGATGCGCTACCTCAGGGTTTTGATCAGGTCGAACCTGAGCGAACATCGAGAACGACTTGAAGAAGTCACTCCATAATATTGAATTAATTGCGGAATCTACGCTGCCAACTACCTACGCGGAGTTCCGCATCGAGGTCTGGCGCAGCGCGGATGGCAAAGAGCACGTCGTGCTGTCGCTGGGCGATCTGTCGCCCGACGCCATCGCGCCGGCGCCGTTGGTGCGTGTGCACTCGGAATGCCTGACCGGCGATGCGCTGTTTTCACAGCGCTGCGACTGCGGCTCGCAGCTGCAGGGCGCCATGATCAAGATTGCAGAAGCCGGTCGCGGCGCAGTGCTGTACCTGCGTCAGGAAGGGCGCGGTATCGGCCTGGGCAACAAGATTCGTGCCTATGCGCTGCAGGATCAGGGCGCCGACACGGTTGAGGCCAATCATCAGCTTGGGTTTCCGGCCGATGCCCGCGAGTACAGTCTTGCGGTGGAGCTGCTGCGTAAACTCGGCTTGTGCCGTATCCGCCTGATGACCAACAACCCGCGCAAGCTGGATGCGCTGGTGGCCGATGGGGTCGAAGTGGTGGAGCGGGTGGCGCTGGAAACCGGGCGCAATCCGCATAACGAGAAGTATCTGGCCGCCAAGGTCGCCAAGCTGGGCCAT
>JBFJKG010000618.1:0-1510 GCA_041635075.1 Solimonas sp. | reverse complement strand
CGCGTCAACGGCAGCGTCAGCGTCAACAACGTGGATGCGCTGCGCCTCAACACCCTGGCCAGTGTGGGCCTGGCGCTGCTGCCGACCTACGCCATTGGCAAGTACCTGAGCGAAGGCCGCCTGGTGGCACCGCTGCCGGAGTGGCGCGGGTTCAATGAGTCCACCCTCTACGCCTGCTATCTGCCGAACCGGTATGGCTCACCCAAGCTGCGCGCGTTCGTGGATTTTCTGGTTGAAACCATCGGCGACCCGCCCTACTGGGATACACCCCAAGCCGCCGCGCCCAAAGGCGTGCCGGTCAGCGCACGCCGGCGGCGCTAGGCCCAGGCGCGCATCGCCGCGCTAAAGCTTGAAGCCGTGCGCCTTGGCCACTTCGCGCAGCCCGATCCATTCCAGGTTGTGCTGCACTTGCTTGATCTGCGCTGAGTTCATGGCGGCCAGATTGCCAACCGAACCGGGCAGATTGGGAAATGGCACCGGCAGGCCGGTGCTGCATTCGGCCCCGAACGGGCCCATTGGCACGCCAAAGTCAGGGGCATCCAGCTTTGGCGGAGTGTCAAAGTCCAGCGCATAGGCCAGGTTCAGCGACCAGTCGCTGCGCGCACCCAGCGGCGCCAGATCCCAGCGCCACCGCAGCAGATTGAGCACGGAGTTGATGTCGAACTGAAGATGGCTGACGTGTCCGCGACGCGCGCGCGGGCCCAGCAGCACGGCCGGCACCCGGAACCCCAGTCGGCCGTCATTTGGCAAGGCTTTCTCGCCGTCCGTCACCGGGCCGACCGGCGGCGTGACGTGATCGTAGAAACCGCCCCACTCGTCATACACAACCACCATCAGCGAGCGCTCCCACTGTGGTGAGTTGCGCAACGCGTCGTACACCGAGTTCAGGAAGGCCTGGCCGTTGCGCACGTCCGCCTGCGGGTGGTCGTCGTTGGTGATGCCGTTCGGCGCTTCGCCCACAAAGCGAGGGTCGATGATCGAGACGTTTGGCAACACCCCCAACGCGGCATCCAGCAGATACTGCTCGAAGCGTGTGCTCAGCGTCAGGTATTTGCTGCCCCACAGTCCCGTCACTGGCAGATCGTGAAAGTAATAGCGCCCACTGAGACCCTTGTCCTGCAGGCGGTCCCAGATCGTCGGCAGCGTTGAGGTGGTCAGCGCATTGTCGCGACGATCGGTTTCACCGGCATGCAGATACATGCGGTTGGGAAAGGTGGATGCAAGAATGCCGTGAAAGTAGCGATCACATACGGTGTAGTGATCCGCACAGCCGGCGAAGAACGGCAGGTCTTCACGAACGTAGTAGCCGACCGGAAACTTGTCGCTGTCAACGCTGGCGTCGCCGATCGTGCCCAGCCAGCCGTCCATGCGGCCATTGGCCAGGTGCACGCGCCCGCCGTCGTAGCCATGGTCCGGGTCTTCCTTGCCACAACCCTGGTAGCCGTAGGCGGAGTCCTGCGCCAAGGGGAAGGTTTCAACCATGCGCCCTTTCTTGTCCGGGAAGCGGGCG
>JBFJKG010000617.1:0-1512 GCA_041635075.1 Solimonas sp. | reverse complement strand
TTGCGCAGATGGGATTCATACCCCGCACCGCTGAGGTACATCGCCAATGCTTCCTGCGCCGGCATGCTGGTGGCGAGTGAAGTGCTGATCTTCAACTGCGTGACCTGCCGCGTGTAGCGGCCGGCCGCAACCCAGCCGACACGGTAGCCGGGCGCCAGTGATTTCGAGAACGAGCCGCAGTGCAGCACGCCGCCGTCACGATCCCAGGCCTTGGCGGGTCGCGGCGCGCGCTCACCGTAGTACAGCTCGGCGTACACATCGTCTTCAATCAGCGGAATCTCGCGCGCCGCCAGCAAGGCCACCAGTTGCTTCTTGTTGGCATCCGGCATCAAGGCGCCGAGCGGATTCTGGAAGCTGGTCATCAGCCAGCAGGCGCGCACCGGATGGCTGTCCAGCGTCCGCCGCAGGGCGTCGAGATCCAGGCCATCGCGCGGATCGGTTGCCACCTCGACTGCGCGCAGGCCCAGCCGCTCGATGGTCTGCAGCGCCGCATAGAACGCGGGTGATTCAATCACCACCACATCCCCTGGTTGAGTGACTGCCTGCAGACTCAGGTTCAGCGCCTCCATCGCGCCGTTGGTGATGACCAGATCATCCACGTCCATGCGCACGCCAACCCCCAGATAGCGCCGTGCAATCTGGCGCCGCAGATCCCAGCTGCCGGGGGGCAGATCGGCCACCGACGCCCAGGGGTCGAGCGTGCGCGCGGCGCGGGCCAGCGCCGTGCCCAGCGCCTTGTGCGGAAACAGCAGGGGACTGGGAAAGGCCGAGCCCAGCGGGAGCAGGCTGCGATGACGGGTGCGCTCCAGAATGTCGAACACCAGCTCCGAAACCTTGACCGGTGTGCTGCGGCCGGATGGCTGCGAAGGTTTGGGTTCGCGTGGTAGCTGTTGCCAGCGGGTGCTGACGTAATAGCCAGAACGCGGTCGGCTCTCGATCAGGCCGCGATGTTCGAGCTGATAGTAGGCCTGCAGCACCGTGGCCTGGCTTACACCGCGCTCCCGTTGCAGCGTGCGCACCGACGGCAGCTTCTCTCCCACGCGCAGCACGCCGCGCTCGATCTGGCGGGTAATGTCTGCGGCAAGCTGGCGGTGGAGTGACATGGGCGCAGGTCAGGAGCGCAATGCACGGCAGCAACTGCTACGCATTTCGCCGTGGCTTTCTGTGTCTATGGGCGGGCAGATGCAAACGGTAGCATCTGGCTCATCAGAATGGCTGCGGAGTGCGTACGTTCATGGAGGCAACACCCGTCAACTGGCGTCAGACCCTGGGCAGTGTGCTGGCCGCGTTCTTCGGTGTGCAGAGTTCGCGTAACCGTCGGCGTGACTTCACGCACGGGCGCCCGTGGGTCTTTGCCTGTGCCGCGCTGTTGCTGACCGCGGTGTTTGCCGGCGGCATTGCTCTCATCGTGCGCCTGCTGTTGCTGCAGGCCGGCCTGTGAGCCCGCGCGCTGGGGCCGGTTGGCGCGGCTGGGCGATCGCGCTCGGCACTGCCGTGATCAGCGCCGTGGCT
>JBFJKG010000616.1:0-1514 GCA_041635075.1 Solimonas sp. | reverse complement strand
CGGCACTGCGCCCTCGCCACGCCGCAGGCTCAGGCGCGCGCGCGCGTCATCCACCAGAATCTGGCGCATCGCCATGGCGGCAGCCGCCAAGAAGTGACTGCGGTTCTTCCACAGGCTGCCACGGGCCAGCTTCAGATACGCCTCGTTGATCAGCGCGGTGGTCTGTAGCGTGGCCCCGGCACGCACCCCTGCGCGAATCCCGCGCGCGGCCCGCCTCAGGTCCGGATAGAGCAAGGGCGCCAACTCAGCAGCCGCCAGCATCAGCTGGTCCTGATCCAAGGGTTCTGGGGGCATGTCCGGTTTCATGAACGGACATCGTATACCGCTATAGAGCTCGAATGATGTCGGCGAATTCCGGATTTTGGCTGCGGTCGGCACGCCGCAGCCTTGCCCCTTTTGCGTGTTAACAAACTTGAAGGCGTATGAAACTGAGACAGCTGATGGTTACGGTGGCGGCACTGCTGCTTTCGACAGGGGCGTGCGCACAGAACGCCTTCGACAACGACGGCGTGCGCTATATCTCGCCCGCTGGCGTCGCCAACAACGCCCAGGGTCTTGCGCTCGCCCTGCGCCCAGGCGGCGGCTTCTATGTGGCCGGGATATCGACGGTGCGCAACACCACCGATGACCGCACGTTCCGCATCCGCCGCTACTCCGCCAACGGCAGCGATGACACCAGCTTCAGCGTCGACGAGCAGCACATGGGCCCCTTGTCCATGGGCCCGCGCGGGCTGCTGGTGCAGCCGGACGGAGCCGTGATTGCCGCCATCACGCTGGCCAACGCCAATTCGCCGACAGACAGCTACTCACGCATCCTGCGCTATACCAGCGGCGGCGGCATCGACCCGACCTTCACCGCATTCGACTTCGACGGCAGCCTGAGCTTTGACCAGCTTGATGTGCTCGCGTTACAGGCCGACGGCAAGATTCTCGCGGCGGGAACCACTGCCAGCGCCACCGGCGCAACCGCGATTGTCGCTCGACTCAACGGCAACGGCACGCTGGACACCAGCTTCGGTTCCAGCGGCTACGTGCGAATAGCTGGCCCGCTCTCCAGCGTAAACTTCTTTCAACGCAGCTATCCGATGCTGTCCTTCCGGTCCGTCAATTTGATGGAAGACGGCCGCATCTTCCTGGTCGGCATTGCCAGCAGCGACTTCTCGACTGACTCGGAAATGATGTTCCTGCGCCTGAACGCAAATGGCACGCGCGATCAAAGCTTCAACGCCGGTGAACCGCTGCTGTTCGCGCTCCGCAATGGCGGCCAAGTCGGCGCCGTGAATACCGCCAACACCGCCGATGTGGCGCCCGATGGCAGCTTCATCGTCGGCGGACGCTCTACCGTTGGCGGCTCCGGCCAGGCGTATCTCCTGCTTTTCAACCCGGCCGGCACGCTGCTCGCGTCCAGCAGCGACAGCTTCGGAACTTTTGACCAGCTCACCGATGTGCAGCTGCTGCCCAATGGCGGCGCCATCGGCGTCGGCTATTTCAGCGACGGCGGCACTAACGCCGCG
>JBFJKG010000615.1:0-1515 GCA_041635075.1 Solimonas sp. | reverse complement strand
TCTGGCCGCACCTCACGGCGGAACGTCTGATGACGGTGGCAGCGGTGCCGGTGTGCACGCCCGCGCTGTCCAGGCAGCTCAGCAAACGCTCGCCCGCTGATCTGGGTGATATCGCACTGATCCATTCCAGCCCCATGCCAGAAGGTTGGCAGCAGTGGGCCCACGTTGCAGGTGTGGTGCTGGGCACCGCCAAGCGCGATGTGTGGCTGGACAGCTATCTGGCGATCCTGCGCGCGGCCGAACAGGGCGTGGGCCTTGCGATGGGGCTGGTGCCGATGGTCAATCCCTGGCTCAAGCGTCGCAAGCTGGCCATGCCCTGGCCGGAACTGCGCTATCCGATTCCTCAGGGCTATTACCTGCTGTGCCGCAAGGGCGACGAGACACGCCCAGAAGTGGACGTCTTCCGGACGTGGCTGCAGGACCTGCTGGCCCGCGAAACGCTGATCAGCTGAATCAGTTTCATCTGAAGCGCCCGTCGATTTCGTTTGTCGGCGGTGGCGCGCGCGCCTAGCCTGCGGAGGTCCATCCCTCTCTGGAGCGCCGCATGCGCGAATTTCATCTCACGCTCGACAGTGTCGACGGCCACCCGCTGGCCGCCACGGTGTACGAGCCCCTGCGGCGCCCGATCGCCGCCGTTCAGATCAGTAGCGCCACCGGCGTGCCGCAGCGCTACTACCGTCCCTACGCTGAATTTCTGGCGAGCCAGGGCTTCGCGGTCTTGACCTATGACTACCGTGGCATCGGCGGCAGCCGTTTTCACGGCGCGCACCCAGGCCAGCTGACCATGCGCAACTGGGGCGCGCGTGACTACGCCTCAATCCTGCAATACCTGCATCAGCGCTATCCACACCTCCCGCTACTGGCGGTCGGTCACTCGGTCGGCGGTCAATTGCTGGGGCTGGCACCCAATAACCATCTGCTGACGGCTGCTGTCGGCATCGCGGCACAGTCGGGCTACTGGGGCCATTGGCCGCTGCGCCTGCGGCCGCGCATGATCGCCCTTTGGCATCTGCTCATACCGGCGCTGCTGGCGCTCAAGGGCAAGATTCCGGCCGGCGTCATGGGTGACGAACTCCCTGCAGGCGTGGCCCGTGAATGGGCGCGCTGGTGCCGGCATCCCGACTTCATTACCAATGCCCGGGGTGAGCCCTTGCGGCAGCATTTCGAGGGCTACCGAGGACGGCTGCGCCTATACGCCATCACCGATGACACACTGTACGCCCCGCTGCCGGCGGTGACGGCGCTGGCGGCCATGTACCGCAATGCCGACATCGAGGTTCGCGCCCTGAAGCCGTCTGACTACGGCCTGACCCGTCTTGGGCACTTCGGGTTTTTCCGCAGCGCAATGCCTCAGTCCGCATGGCAGCAAACCGCGGACTGGCTGCGCAGCGCGATCACACCACAACTGAGCCGAGCTGCCTGAACCATGGCCACACCCGCCCAGATGTTCAACAAACTGCGCCGCTATCCCCTGGGGGCGCGCCTGTTCTCCGCTGCCGTCTGCCGCCGCGCGCC
>JBFJKG010000614.1:0-1518 GCA_041635075.1 Solimonas sp. | reverse complement strand
GCACCAGTCCCGGCGACCGAGGTCAGCGCAACGCCAGCGGTGGCTGTACCGGTCATGGCAGCGGGCGACGACGATCCGGAAATTCGCGAGATCTTTCTGGAAGAGGCCGGTGAAGTACTCGCAGTACTCAAGGAGACCCTGCCGGCCTGGACGCGTGATCCTCAGAACCGCGATACCTTGACCACCATCCGCCGTGCGTTCCACACCTTGAAGGGAAGTGGCCGCACGGTCGGGGCTGCCGACATCGGCGAGTTTGGTTGGGTCGTCGAGAAGATGCTCAACGGCTGCCTGGACGGTTCGATCTCGATGTCGGCCGGTGTCGTCACCACGGTGACGGATGCGGTCGCTCAGCTGCCTGCGTTGATAGACGCATTCCGGGATCGTCAGTCTGCGCCTGAATTGGTCGCCGGCCTGATGGCCCGCGCGCGTGACTACGCCGACGGTCGCGATCCGGACTCCGAGCCTGAGTCGGATATCGCGCAGATCTTCCGCGAAGATGCGCGCGAGAAGGTTGCCACGATCAAGGGGTGGCTGGCGCAGCTGGACCGCGGTTCCTCCGAGCACGCCACTGATGTCGAGATCAAGCGGGCGTTTCACACCCTGCGCGGTGCGGCGCGGGTAGTGGATGCGTCCGCAGTCGCCGAGTTGTCCGGAGCGATCGAGTCATATTTCGATGCCCTGGACGAGGTTCATGCGCCGATCAACGCTGCCGGATTGGCAATACTGGATGAGGCTGTTGTCGATCTGGCGGCCTGGATAGAGGGCGTCGGCACCCGCGCAGTGGCTGAGCAGGATGCTGGGCCGCTGATTCAGCGCTTGCGTGACCTTCAGCAGCATCTGCCGGATATCGCCGGCGGCAATGGCGTGGATCGCGAGCTGGTCGAGATCTTTACGGCCGAAGCTTTCGATCTGGTGCAGCGCATGGAGGAAGTGCTGCGTGGCTGGATGCAGTCGCCGGACAACCCGCGCGCGCCGCAAGAGCTCAAGGTTGTCTATCACACGCTGAAGGGCGCCGCCCTGATGGCGGAGTGTCAGGCAGTCGGCAACGTGGCGCGTGCGCTGCACGAGCGGATGGACGAGTGCATTCTTTCGCGCGCGGTCCCTGACGATGCCGCGTTTGCCGAGCTGAATCAGTTCTGCGAAACGCTATACCAGCAGCTTGACGCGTTTCGCGAGGGCCGTCTGGATGACACCAGTGGCGAAGCACTGGTTGCGCGCGTGCTGGCATTGCGCTGGAGCGGCGGACCCGTGGCACCGACCCCTGAAGACTCAAGCGCGGCGGATGACAGCGCGGAGGGGACACAACCTGGTTTGGCGCCAGAGCCGATGCCGGACGTGGCCCCGGAACCCGAAGCTGACGCGGCGGGTGCGGATGTCTCCGCCGTACGTGGCGACGGTGATTCGGATGTGCTGTCCGCCGAGGAGCCGATTGTTGAGGAGACGATCGCCGAGGAGCAGATCATCGACATGCCGCCGGTGGCGGCTCAGACCGGTGTGCATACAGGTAGTGCCGATTTC
>JBFJKG010000613.1:0-1519 GCA_041635075.1 Solimonas sp. | reverse complement strand
ATGCCCGGTACGTGGCCGCAGCCGCGCACCAGATTGCGTACCAGCTGGAGTTCCTGGGCGGCAGTGGTTTCGGTGGCCGGGTCGCTGATCGATTCGGCGCTGATGCCGGTATCGCGCAGACAGTCGCTCAGCGCCAGCCCGTGTTCGGCCGCCAACTGGGTCAGCAGTTGCGCGCTTACGATGCTGCGGCGGACGGAGCCGAGGGGCATGGTGAATCGGTATGGACTGGACAGACGCGGGTTTGGCCGCAATTATCAATCGACTGGCCGCGGGCGTCATCTACGGCGGCGGCCAAAGCCGACATCATGCGCCACTGTGATTCAGTGCGAGGAGACGCCATGGCAGTCAACGGACAGCAGCAAGCACTCAAGGTGGCCATCATCGGCAGTGGCTTCGGCGGCCTGGGCATGGCGTACTCGCTGAAAAAGTCCGGCATCGAAGGTTTCACGATCTTCGAGAAGGCCGAGGACCTCGGCGGCACCTGGCGCGAGAACACCTATCCGGGCTGTGGTTGCGACGTGCCCTCGCACTTCTATTCCTATTCGTTCGAGCCGCATTACCCCTGGGCCTGGCGCTATGCCAAGCAGAGCGAGATCCTCGCCTACCAGCACCATGTGGCCGACAAGTACGACATTGCGCGCCACATCCGCTACGGCAGCGAAGTGCTGCGGGCCGACTTTGACGAGGCGCGCGCGCTGTGGGTGCTGGAGTTGAAGAGCGGGGAGCGCTTCGAGGCCGAAACGGTGATCAGCGCGGTGGGCCAATTGCACCAGCCGGCCTACCCCAAGATTCCCGGCCGCGAGCGGTTCCAGGGCAAGACCTTCCATTCCGCGCACTGGGACCACGGCTATTCGTTGAAGGACAAGACCGTTGCTGTGATCGGCACCGGGGCCAGTGCGGTGCAGTTCGTGCCGGAAATCGCGAAGCAGGTGAAGGCGCTGAAGCTGTATCAGCGTTCGCCCGGCTGGACCTTTCCCAAGGTGGAAAAGCAATTCTCGCGCTTCGAGCGCTGGCTGCTGGATAACGTGCCGATCATTCATGACCTGGACCGTCTGCGCATCTTTCTCGTGTGTGAAATCCTGGCGGCGGCCTACAACGGCAACAAGCTGCTGTCGTGGCTGGTGACCTGCGTCTCCAAGCTGCAGATGTGGCTACAGGTGCGCGATCCGGTGCTGCGCAAGAAGCTGCGGCCGGACTTTCCGATCGGCTGCAAGCGCATCCTGCTGACCAACGAATGGCTGCGTGCGCTGGTGCGCCCGAACGTCGAGGTGATTGACGATGCGGTTCAGGAAATCACCGAGACCGGTGTGCGCACCGCCGACGGCCAGCTGCGCGAGGTGGATGCCATCATCTACGGCACCGGATTTGCTGCCACGCAGTTCCTGACGCCGATGCAGGTGCGGGGGCTCGGTGGCCGCGATCTGCACGAGGCCTGGTCCAGGGGCGCTGAAGCCTATCTGGGCATGGCCGTTTCCGGCTTCCCGAATTTCTACGTGCTGTACGGACCCAACACCAATGT
>JBFJKG010000612.1:0-1520 GCA_041635075.1 Solimonas sp. | reverse complement strand
CGGCATCGGCGTGCGCGCACCGGCAGACCGGGCCTTGGCGACGATCTCGTCCACCTGGGACCGGCTGGCAGCTGACAGACAGATCAGCACCTCGGTGCTTTGCGTCGCATCCGCAATCGGCTTGAGCGTGAATTGCTTGAAGAAGGGTGCGACCAACAGCATCACGAAGATGTTGTCATCAACGATCATGCATGTCGCATTCTCGTCGGTGTACTGTGGATTGAACTGGTAGCCAAGCCGCGAAAAAAACGTGACTGATCGATTGAGGTCCTTGACCGGCAGATTGACGAAGATCTGAGTTGCCATGCGTGCTCCTGGGTGGTCGATGCAAGATGTGTTGCCTAGATAGAGCGCCTACGAAAATGCGCGCGACAGCGCGCCGGTGCGTCCTCCTGGTGATGCGGGTCACGGTGATCGGCGGCGGTACAACAGGCCAGTACACGATCAGCCGCCGACACTTCTCGCACCGGCACTGCCGCCTCGGCGGCTGATGGTCTAATCATTGGACTCACCAGTATCGTCGCGCGCCCAGTTTGAGTGGTCGCGGTGCGCAAGTAGATTCCTAGCATCGACATGCCGATTTGCCCTGATTCCAGACCGCTCAGCCGCGAGCGCCGACGCTCTCACGCAGCCGCACTTCCTGCTCGCGCAGCTTCGGCGTCAGCTCCTCACCGAAATCTTCCATCTCGTACACCGGCCGAATCTCGACTTCAGACGGACCTGGTCCGGGGTTCGGACAGCGCCTGAGCCATTCCACGGCTTCATCCATGGAACGCACCTGCCACAGCCAGAATCCGGCGACCAGCTCCTTGGTCTCGGTGAATGGCCCGTCAATTACGGCGCGCTGCGAACCTTCAAACCGCACGCGCTTGGCCTTGGACGTCGGCTGCAAACCCTCGCCCGCCAGTAGCACGCCAGCCTTAGCCAGGTCCTCGTTGAACCGCCCCATTTCGGTCAGCAGTTGCTCACTTGGCATCACGCCGGCTTCTGATTCTGCACTTGCCTTGATCAACACCATTACTCGCATTGCATGTCTCCTTCAAAGAGTCCTGGGATAGGGGTAGCACCCATCCCATCGGATCGCCTGCATAGCTACGACGATTGACCGGTGAAGAAATCGACACGCTGCGCGGACGTATGACGCTGCCCCCACTCCACGCATACAGACGGAACCGCTTTTCGATTACCAAAGAAAAAGCCCTCACGCCGATACGGGGTGAGGGCTTTGGCCCACTGCGGCGAGGGGCGTTATCCGCTCAGGCAGCCTTCTCCGCAGCCTGCGCCTTCTGTACCGCCGGCCGCGCAGCGACCCGTTCCAGATAGGCCTTCAAATTTGGCCATTGACCAAGGTCTATCCCCACGAACGCGGTCCAGGTCAGCAGCGTATAGAGGTAGGCATCGGCCACCGAGAACGTGGCCCCGGTCAGAAACGGTTGCTCCCCCAACTGTGCCTGCAGGTATTCGAAGCGCTTGGCCAGACGCTCGCCGGCCTTCTTCTTGTCGTCGGCACTGGAGCCAGG
>JBFJKG010000611.1:0-1521 GCA_041635075.1 Solimonas sp. | reverse complement strand
TGACGCGCGGTTATCTCGGCGATGCCGGTCTGGAGCCGGTACACAGTGGCGATACCGTACGCGATGCGCGCCAGAAGAAGCTTGGCTGGAGTGTGGTCGCCATCGCTGTCGCGGCGCTGGCGGCAGTGGCGGCGTCGGCGCTGAGCGGTGCGCTCGCGATCGATGCGATCGCCGTGGCTTCCGCCGGGGTCTATGTCATCGTCGGCGGTGCGGCGGCCTTCTTCGTTTACGTGATCGTGTTTGGCGGACTGAACGCCAGTGAGCAGCGGCGGGTCGGTGTCATTGCCGTGTTCTTTGTGGCGGCCGCCGTGTTCTGGTCGGGGTTCGAGCAGGCCGGCTCCAGTTTCAATCTGTTTGCCGAACGCTACACCGACCGGGTCATTTTTGGTTGGGAAGTCCCGGCGTCGTGGCTGCAATCGGTGAACTCGCTGTTCATCATCCTGCTGGCGCCATTCTTTGCCGCGCTGTGGATGAACCTCGGGCGCCGCAACCTTGACCCTTCAACCCCCTTCAAGTTCAGCATCGGCCTGGTCCAGATGGGAGTCGGGTTTCTGGTGCTCTACTTTGCGTCGCTGTTCGTGGTGCAGGGTGAGAAGGTGTTGCCGACCTGGCTGATTCTGACGTACCTGCTGCATACCACTGGCGAACTCTGCCTGTCGCCGGTGGGCCTGTCCGCTGTCACCAAGCTGGCACCCCGGCGCTACGTAGGTCAGATGATGGGCACCTGGTTCATGGGTGCGGCGCTGGGTAATTTGATCGGGGGCCTGATCGCCGGACACTTCGGCGAAGACAACGTAGCGGAGATGCCGCAGCGTTTCATGACGGTCTTCCTCGTCACGGCAGGCTTTGGTGTGCTACTGGCTTTCTTCGTCGGCCCCATCAAGCGGCTCACCGGCATCGATTCCACCGTGGTTCCTGCGAAGGAGTGAACATGTACAAATTGATCCCCCTACTGCTGGGCGCCAGTGTTCTCGCCGCCTGTGGCAAGCAGGACGCACCGCCGCCTGAGACCCCGGCGGTCGAGACGCCGACTGCCGCCGACGCCGATGCCTTCGTCGCCAGCGTCAACGCGGACTACCGCAAGATGTTGCCGTATCTGAACGCCGCACAATGGGCGCAGGCAACGTACATCACCGATGACACCCAGCTGCTGGCGTCGACCGCCAACGAGCAGTGGCTGGAGTACCTGTCCAACAAGCTGCAGGCCGCCAAACGGTACACCGGCGTCGAGATGAGCCCGGACACGGCGCGCGGCATGCTGCAACTCAAGCTGTCCACCGCCAACCCAGCCCCCAGCGATCCCGCCAAGCGCGCGGAGCTGGCGAAAATTCTGGCAAAAATGGAGGCCAACTACGGCTCAGGGAAGTGGTGCCCGCCGGATGCCGAAGCAGGAAAGCCCTGCCTGGCGCTGCAGGAAATCGAGAAGATCCTCAACGATCCCAACGCCGCGCCGGAAGCACGTGCAGCTGCCTGGGCGGGTTGGCACGCGACCTCCAAGCCGATCAAGGCGGACTATCAACG
>JBFJKG010000610.1:0-1523 GCA_041635075.1 Solimonas sp. | reverse complement strand
TCAAACACCTCGACAAACAGACGGCCAATGATCTTGCGCTTGGCTTCGGGGTCGCTGACGCCTTTGAGTTCACGCAGGAAGCGCTCCTCGGCATCCACGCGGATTACCTTCACGCCCAGGTGCTGGGCGAACACCGCCATCACCTGATCCCCTTCCTGATAACGCAGCAGGCCGTGATCCACGAACACGCAGGTCAGCTGGTCGCCGATGGCCTTGTGCAGCAGCGCGGCGACGACCGAGGAGTCAACCCCGCCCGAGAGCCCCAGCAGCACCTTGGCGCTTCCGACCTGCTCACGCATGCGCGCGATGCTGTCATTGATGATGTTGTCGGCGGTCCAGGCGTTACCGCAGCCGCAGATCTCGTGCACGAACCGCGAGTAGATGCGCATGCCCTGCGTGGTGTGCGTCACCTCGGGATGGAACTGCAGCGCGTAGTAGCCGCGCGCCTCGTCGGCCATGCCGGCAATCGGCACGTCCTTGGTCGAGGCAATGATCTTGAAGCCCTGCGGCAGTGCCGATACGTGATCACCGTGCGACATCCACACATCGAGCAGACCGTGGCCTTCGGCATTGACACGATCCTCGATGTCCTTGAGCAAGGTGCTGTGGCCGTGTGCACGGATTTCCGCGTAACCGAATTCCTTGACCAGCCCCGGCGCCACGGTGCCGCCGAGCTGGGCGGCCATGGTCTGCATGCCGTAGCAGATGCCCATGACCGGCACCTTGAGATCCCACACCGCCTGTGGCGCGCGTGGCGAGTTGGCCTCGGTCACCGACTCCGGGCCGCCGGAGAGAATGACGCCGTTGGGGGCAAATACACGTACGTCGGCGTCGCTGATGTCCCAGGGATGCAACTCGCAGTAAACCCCGAGTTCGCGCACACGTCGTGCAATCAGCTGCGTGTACTGGCTGCCGAAATCGAGAATCAGAATCTTGTCGGAATGGATGTTCATCTTGATCAACGAAAAAGCCCCGGCGAACCGGGGCATGTTCGGGCCTACTCGCCCCGATAGTTAG
Source organism: Solimonas sp. (assembly GCA_041635075.1). GTDB lineage: Bacteria > Pseudomonadota > Gammaproteobacteria > Nevskiales > Nevskiaceae > Solimonas. The sequence continues at coordinate 506 of JBFJKG010000610.1, read as the reverse complement.
GTGCTTCCTTGGTGATGGAAACGTCGTGTACGTGACTCTCTTTGACGCCGGCTGAAGTGATCTTGACGAAGCGCGTCTTGGTGCGCAGCTCGTCGATACTCCTGCAGCCGGTATAGCCCATGCTGGCGCGTAAGCCGCCGACCATCTGATGCACGATGGCGGCCATGGACCCCTTGTAAGGAACGCGGCCTTCAACGCCTTCCGGCACCAGCTTCTCCACTTCTGTGGTGGTGTCCTGGAAGTAGCGGTCCTTGGAACCTTGCGCCATTGCGCCCATCGAACCCATGCCGCGGTACGACTTGTAGGAGCGGCCCTGATACAGCTCGACCTCGCCCGGCGCCTCTTCGGTGCCGGCAAGCATGGAACCCACCATGACGGCGTAGGCGCCGGCCGCCAGCGCCTTGGAGAAATCACCGGAGTAGCGCACGCCGCCATCGGAGATCAGCGGAATATTGCGCGACTTCAGGGCTTCGGCCACGGCCATGACCGCGCTGATCTGCGGCACG
>JBFJKG010000609.1:0-1526 GCA_041635075.1 Solimonas sp. | reverse complement strand
GCAACCCGCTGAGAATCTGCAGCGGACTACGCTGCCGGATCGATCGCCAGCCGCTGCGCAATCGCGCGAATGGCGCTCGGGTTGTAGACCAGCCCCATATGGCTGCCGCGGACCTCGACGTTCTCGGTATTGGCGGCTTCCGGCTCGCGACAGCAGGGCCAGGCAACGATGCCATCGCTGCGGGTATAGATCGCAGTGCAGGGCACCGGTGGTGGCGCGATGCGCTTTCGGAACCCGGTCATGTCCACCTTGATGGCCTTGCCGCGATTGATCAGCTGGAACACCGGCATCAGGTTATTGGCGTCTGGCCGTACGTTGATCGGGCTGCCCAGCGTGATGACACGACGCACCTGCTCGGGCGCATGCCGCGCCATCTCGCGCACGTAGACCCCGCCCAGACTCCAGCCGATCAGGCTGACCGGGCCGTGGCGCTCGGACAGCTTGTGCAGTTGCAACGCCATGCTCTGTTTGATGGGGGGGCGCATACCCAGATTGGCGCCCAGGCCCCAGCCATAGGTGGCGTAGCCCAACTTCTTCAGCAGTCCGCGCAGTGGTGCAGTCGCGATATCACTGGCGCCGAATCCGGGTACCACGAGCACGGCGTGGCCGTCGCCGCGTGGCAACTCGGAGGTCAACTGTCGCGAGCGCAGCGCCAGCCAACCGAGTTCAGCCCAGACACGGGATTCGAGCAGCAACAGATGGGCCGCGGGGCGCGAGACGGATTCTTCAGTGTGAGAGGTCATGACCAAGGAAACCTTTGAGCGTTTCGCATTATCGCTGCTTGCACGCAGCCCGTGCGGCGGCTTAGGTTTCGGCCCCAAACCTTCTTCAGGAACCCAACGGTGACCTCCCTGATCAATCGCCGAGATCTCGATTTTCTGCTGAACGAGTGGCTGGATGTGGTGGCGCTGACGCAGGCACCGCGCTATGCGATGCATGACCGCGCCACTTTCGATAGCGTCATTGACGCCGCCGAACAGTTGGCAACGGGTCAGTTCCTGCCGCACGCCGCAAAGCTTGATGCCAACGAACCGCACTTTGACGGCGAACGGGTTCACATCATTCCCGAGGTCAAGGCGGCGCTGGATGCCTATATCGACGGCGGCTTTCTGTCTGCCGCATTCGACACCGAGCACGGCGGCCTGCAACTGCCTTACAGCGTTGCGCAGGCGGTGAGCGCCCTGTTTCTGGCGGCCAACCCGGGGACTTCGGGCTACCCGTTCCTGACCGCAGCGGCCGCCAATCTGCTGCGCGTGCATGGCAGCGATGAACAGCAGGCCCGCTATATGCGGCCAATGTTGGCGGGCCGTTACTTCGGCACCATGTGTTTGTCCGAGCCGCAGGCAGGCTCCTCGCTCGGCGATATCAAGACCCGCGCACTGCCACAGGCCGACGGCAGCTACCGGATCGTGGGTAACAAGATGTGGATCTCCGGCGGCGATCACGAACTCTCAGAGAACATCGTGCATCTGGTGCTGGCACGCATCGAAGGCGCACCCGAAGGGGTCAAGGGCATTTCGCTGTTC
>JBFJKG010000608.1:0-1526 GCA_041635075.1 Solimonas sp. | reverse complement strand
TGCAACGAATGATGGCAGGCGGCTTGCTGGATAAGGGCAGCATTCCCATTCGCCTGCGAGAGCTGATGATTCTGCGCACCACGGCACGCTGCGGCGCCGAGTATGAGTGGGGCGTGCATGTCGCTGCGTTTGCAGCAAAGGCGCCGTGGACGGAGGCAGAACTGCATGCCAGCGTGCACGAGCCTGCGGACGCGCCCTGCTGGACCACCGCAGACCGTCTGACCGTCCGTCTGGCCGACGCACTGCACACCCACCACGACATCGGCGACGCACTGTGGTCGGACCTGCAGGCCGAGTTCGGCAACGACCAGTTGATCGAACTGATCATGCTTGCCGGCCTGTACCACGCGGTTTCCTATCTGGTGAATGCGATGCGGGTAGCGCGCGAGCCGTTCGCGCCCCGTTTCCCCGCGCCCTGAGGAGTTTCCCGGGGGCCCGAATCCCCTTCTGGAGACCAGGCGTGGGTGTAGAATCCCGGCTACTAAGACGGGCCCGATCGCAGGATCAGGGTCAGTCGCTTTCAGGGGAATGACCATGCGTTTGTTATTGATACTGGCGTTGAGCCTGGGTGTCGCTGCCTGCGGCTCCGGTTCCGGGGTTGCCGACGACGGGGGCACGGGCGGTCCAGGCCCCGGTGGCAAATACCTCGAAGCCTGGGAAGGCGGCCCATTCACGGCGTCCAACCCGCTGATCAACGAACCGCCGCTGCGCGCCTGCGAAGCCTCGCTCTCTGGCATGCCCGTCTGTGATTACTACCGGATCACGCCCGGCGCAGACGTCAGGAACATCGTCGTCACGATCAAGGCCAAGGAAGGCTTCGAGGGCGACGATTACGATCTCGCTGTCTACGACGAGAACGATATGCTGGTTGGTGCCTCGGCCAGCAGCGGCAGCAATGAGACGACGCTGTTCCCGACCAACGGCTCGGCGTACTACGAAGTTCGCGTGCAGCCGTACACGATTTCTCCCGACTCCGGCTACAGCGGTGTCGCGACATCCAGCGACACTACGATCGACAATGAGCCGGCCTGCGACATCGGCCTGCTGTCCGGCGAAAACTTCCCCGATCAGCTTGGCATTGCCGGCATTACCGACGATGGTCGGGAAGTCGAGTTGTCGGTGGCGGTGCTGCTCGATGGCGTCGACGAGGCGTTAGCCCTGCAGGTGATGCAGCGCGCTGCCGACGCCTACTCGCCGCTGGCGATCCGACTCAGCGTTGCCGGCGTCATGCGCGCCGTGATCGATTCAACCGAGTCCGGCGTCATCATCCAGCAAGCGAAGGACCAGACCGGCGGCCGACCACCGTTCGGTGCCGATATCGCTGCCGTATTCACCAACCGCGAGATGCAGGCGGGCGCCGGCGGTGCTGGCACGGTGCTGGGCCAGGCCGACTGCATCGGCGGTATCCGCGCACCCTATAACTCCTACTTGGTCGCGACGATCGAGGCCGAAGCGCCGTTCGAACTGATTCCGGGCCTGGCAATCGATGTCGAGCGCGGCCCTGAGACGATGGCGCACGAGATCGG
>JBFJKG010000607.1:0-1529 GCA_041635075.1 Solimonas sp. | reverse complement strand
GTATCCAGGCCATACTGCGGCCACAGCTCCGCCATCGCCCGCTGCTGACTGTCCGTCATGCGGCCTTCACGCCGCACAAAGGAGCGAATCTGCCTCAGGTAGGGTTCGGAGTCGGTGTCATTCATGCGCCTGCATCCAGTCGGCAACGGCGATGTCGCCCTCTGCGCCGGATTCGCGCAAGCCTGCGATGACACCCATGCGATCGGCCGCACCCTTGTTCTGACTCATTTTGAACTTGGCGTCGATCCGCGTAACCGCCATCCGGAACGCTACGATGCCACGCTGCAGCCGCTCCACCACGAGAGCGTCTGACACGAACGCCGGGTCAAACCGCTGTGTCAGCACCTGAAGCGCGCTGCGGGACGCGGCATCGTCCAGCAACTGCATCTCGCCCTGCACGTGGACCACCGCATAGTTCCACGTGGGAACGGTGGTCTGCGGTTGCGCGTACCATCGTGGCGACACATATGCATGCGGCCCATGAAATACCGCAAGGGTGCGGCCGGTTGCAAACCGCGTCCAATGCGGGTTGGCGCGTGCCATGTGTCCAATCAGGCCGGTGTCCCCGTCTCGCAGCAGCGGCAGGTGCGAGACCACGGGCTCGGCAGCGTCCGCTGTGGTGATCAAGCTCGCAAACGGATGCGCGTCGATCAGCGCGCGCGCGCGCTCGGGATCGGGATCGGTGCCGACAAAATGAGGCGGCGCGTAGAGCGTCATCTATCGGTCCCGCTCAGTAGGGCAGGCCGTCCACGGGGGAAGAAGCACTGGCATATCGCCGACGCGGCATGCGCCCGGCACGGAACGCCTCGCGACCGGCCTCGATGGCTTTGCGCATGGCACCCGCCATCAGCACAGGATCTCTTGCCTCGGCGATCGCGGTATTCATCAGCACACCATCGCAACCCAGCTCCATCGCGATCGCCGCATCCGAAGCGGTGCCGACACCGGCGTCAACCAGGATCGGGACCTTGGCGTTCTCTACGATCGTCAGGATGTTGTAGCGGTTCTGTATGCCTAGCCCGGAGCCGATTGGTGCTGCCAGCGGCATCACTGCGACGCAGCCCATCTCTTCAAGGCGCTTGCAGATGATGGGGTCGTCACTGGTGTAAACCATGACCTCGAAGCCTTCGTCGATCAGAGTCTTGGCAGCTTCCAGCGTCGCCGGCACATCGGGGTAGAGTGTTTTAGGGTCGCCGAGCACCTCCAGCTTGACCAGACGGTGATCGTCCAGAAGCTCGCGCGCCAAACGGCAGGTCCGCACCGCATCAGCTGCCGTGTAGCAGCCCGCCGTATTCGGCAACAAGGTGTAACGCTCGGGTGAAATGACATCGAGCAAATTGGGCTCGCCGGGGTTCTGCCCAATATTGGTTCGCCGGATGGCAACCGTGACAATCTCAGCGCCGCTGGCCTCAATGGCGCGACGCGTCTCGTCGTGGTCCTTGTACTTGCCAGTACCCACCAGCAGGCGCGAACGGTAGGCGCGGCCGGCAATGTGCAGGAGGTCTTCGGCTGCCATGAGCAATGTACGC
>JBFJKG010000606.1:0-1529 GCA_041635075.1 Solimonas sp. | reverse complement strand
TGTTCGCCGATGCTGGTAGTGAAGCTGCGCCCATCGAGGTCCAGATAGAGCTGACGCTCGGTAATCGACAACGACAGCACGCTGCGGCGCTCGATCAACGGCGCCACGGTCTTGATGAAACCGCTACCGAACTCGTAGATCGGAATATCAGCCACGCGATGAATCTTGCGCCCGGCCAGCTGGTTCTGAAGCAAGCCGATGTCACGATGGGTATAGACGGCGGCAACCCCCGCCAACTTGCTGCCACGGTGCAGGCGCTCGGCATCCGGCGCGCCTACCTCGATCCAGGCGGTCACTCGGCCGGTGAGGTCGCGTACCAGCACCGCGGGCTCATCACCGGCGGCCACCCCTTCTGTCAGCGTAATGCCCTCGCGATACTCGAGGCAGTAGGCCAGCAAGCGCGTCAGCATGTATTCGGCCGTCTCCGACGGCTGGCGAGCGACCCGCAGATCGAAGGCCTCGTAAACCCCTCGGTCGATGTCCGAGAGCTGGATGGAGAAGCTGTATACCGTCGCGGTTTGTGCCATAGGGGCGGCAGCGTACACGAGCGCCGCCCACTCGGGCGGCACCGTCACTGCTCAGCGCTGTGCTTCAATGGCGCATGAGCCGTGCATTTGTGAAGGAACAGGATGAACCCGCAGCCGATGATGTCGGCGAGCGGGCGCTGAGCCCGCACCCGAACTATGTGACGGCCGCCGGACTGGAGCACCTGCGCCAGCGACTCCGCAACACCGAGCAGGCGCTGGCCGCACTGGCTCCGGATGCCCTCGGCAGCAACGCCCGCCGCCTGGGCTTGCAGCGCGAGGGCCGCTGGTTACAGGCGCGGATAGGCAGCGCGATCCTGGTGGCAGCACCCGCGCAGCGCAACCGGGTTGCCTTCGGCGCCACAGTCGAACTGAGCGAGTTGGCGAGCGGAGCCCGCTCCTGCTACCGCATCGTCGGTGAAGACGAAGCCAGCCCGGATCTAGGCAGCGTCAGCTGGCTTTCACCGCTGGCGCAGGCGTTGCTCGGCGCCCAGGTCGGCGACATCGTGAGCTGGCCGCGCCCGGCCGGCACGCTGCAGGTCGAGATCCTGAGCCTCCGCTATTCCGACTAGCACCCCAGCTGCCTAGCACCCCAGCTGCGGCCGGGATTTGGCGGCTACCTGCGGGGCGAGTGCCAGCAAAAAGTCCGGCACCCAACTGCGCCAGGGCTGTTGCCTGACCGCATCCTGTTCCGGCATCAGGCGCACGTTCATCGCCGAAGGCCGCTTGCGCAGGGCCGCCGGCAGGCTGGCCACCGGAATACGCACGTTGAGATATTTGCCGTCGGCAGTCAGTTGCACGGCAAAAGGCAGGGTATCCGTCATGATGTGCTTCCTCTACGAGTGAGTCTGGAAGCACAGTCTTGAGAGCCAGGGGCTCAAAAGCTGAGCCTGACCTGCCGGACAACCTGAAGCCGCCGGGATCAGCGCTTAAGCAGTGCGGTACTGGTCAGCCGCCAACCGCAGGCGCTGGGCCACCGCGGCGCGCAGGCTCGGCGGCGCCAGG
>JBFJKG010000605.1:0-1531 GCA_041635075.1 Solimonas sp. | reverse complement strand
GGGTTACTTCGGCCTGGGTTCGGCGCTGGCGATGTTGGGCATCAAGTACGGATCCGAGGCTTCGGTGCGATTTACCGAGGAGGTCACGCAGCGACTGGCCGTTGGCAACTGGCAGGCAGCGTTGGAGCTTGCGCGTGAGAAGGGCCCTGCGCCGATCCTGCTGGAGGCGTTTGAACTGACCCCGGCGCTGTTCGCCCAGTGCCCGGAGCTGGCGCGCGACGGCTATTCGGTGGGGGAGACGTTACCGGGACGCGTGCTGCATGCCCGCTATTCGCGTTACTTCCAGCGTCTGGCGACGGTCGCGCCCGAGCTGGTTGAACAACTGGCGGAGGTGGGCGCGCGCTACACCCACGCCACCTCGATCGCGCCTACCGGCACAATGGCGGCCTCAGTGGGCGACAACGCCAGCAATGGCATCGAGCCCAGCTTTGCGCACAGTTACATCCGCAACATGATCGTGCCCGGCGAGAAGGCCAAGCGCGCGATCCGCATGGACTCCTACGAGCTGCGCGCCTATCACCAGCAGGTCGACGACACGCTGGCGCCGGAAGCGCTGCCGGATGCGTTTCGCGCCACCGCGGCCGACACCGATCCGCGCGCGCATATTGGCGTGCAGGCGGCGGCCCAGCGCTGGGTCGACGCATCGATCTCGAAGACGATCAACGTGCCCGCCGACTATCCCTTTGAAGACTTCGAGCACCTCTATCTGTATGCGATCGATCAGGGACTCAAGGGATGTACGACCTTCCGTTACAACCCCTCGGTGCATCAGGGGGTGTTGGTCAGCGAGTCGGATCTCGCGGCGACCGTCTATGAATTCCAGCTGGCCGACGGCACGCGGACGCGCCTGCCAGGAGATGCAATGGTCGAGTACGAAGGCCGTAGCTACACCGCCGCCAATCTCTACGACGCCCTGAAAGAGGGTTATTACGGGAAACTGTGAGGCCAGAACCATGAGCGCCCAGAACAAGACCGCCAAGAGCAAGCCCAAGGCCACCGCGATACCGCAGCGCATCGTCGGCTGGTCGGTGTTCAGGCAAGAGTCCGCGAACGACGCCGCTGCCGATCTCAATCCGCTGACGCTGCGCATCGACCGGCGCGAGGAAGGCAGCTGGGATTCGGTCACCACCAAGATCACGCTGACCTCGTCCAGCGGGCGCAAGACCATGTATTTCGTCATCGGCTTCGGCGTGGTCTGCGGCCGTGCCAACGGCCGCGCGCTGTGCATCGAACGGCCGCTGGAGTTTTTCGTGCCAGCTGGACAGACGTCGGCGGAACACCAGTGGGTATCGGCAACCATGCGCACGCTTTCGCTGGCCGCGCGCGGGGGGTTTCTGGTCAAGGCGCTAGCCGATCTGCGCAAGGTGTCCTGGGATCGGGGACCGGTCTGGTACGGCAAGACCAAGTCCGGCAAGGGGCTGGTACACGATTCCGAGGTCGCGGCGATTGCCTGGTCCATCCAGCAGGAACTGCACAAGCGTGGCTTTCTCGATGAGGCGGGTCACGAACAGCAGGTGGAGGTGTTGGCGGC
>JBFJKG010000604.1:0-1534 GCA_041635075.1 Solimonas sp. | reverse complement strand
GCTTGCAGCGGATGGCGCGACAGCAGGGCCACGCCGTTGTAGGTCTTCTGGCCGTTGTGCACCACCTGATAGCCGGCCGCCTCGATCTCCGCAAACGGAAATTGCGCGTCCACGCATTTGGTTTCCTGGATGCCGACCACATCCGGTTGCGCGGCGGCGAGCCAGTCCAGCAGGTGCGGCAGGCGCACGCGCAGCGAGTTGACGTTCCAGGTAGCGATTTTCATGGCGGCGACATCTTACCCGGCAGCGCAGCCGCGCGGCTGCCGGGCGTGCGCGGCTGTGGTCAGACGGCGGCGGTGGTCGCGCCTGTTGTGGCTGCGGTCACCGGCGGCGGGTCCATCAGGCCGGAGTGGCGCAGCAGGGCGTCGATCTTCGGCTTGCGGCCACGGAATTCGATGAACAGTTCCATCGCTTCCTTGGAGCCGCCCTGGGCAAGAATCGTGTCGCGGAAGCGGGTGCCGGTTTCAGCGGCAAAGTTGCTTTCCTCGAACGCAGCGTAGGCGTCGGCGGACAGGACCTCGGCCCACTTGTAGCTGTAGTAGCCCGCCGCATAGCCGCCGGCAAAGATATGGCCGAAGCTGCAGGGCATGCGGTTGTAGGCCGGCGGCTGCATCACCGCGACTTCATCGCGGGCGCGCTGCAGGGTTTCCAGCACGCGGGCACCGGTGGCCGGGTTGTGATCACGGTGCAGGCGTAGATCGAACAGGCCGAATTCGACCTGACGCAGCGTCGCCAGGCCGGTGAGGAAGCTGCGTGAAGCGCGCAGCTTGTTGATCAGCTCATCGGGTAGCACGGCGCCGGTCTGCCAGTGGCGGGCAAAGCCTTGCAGGGTGGCGGTGTCGAACGCCCAGTTCTCCATGAACTGGCTGGGCAGTTCCACCGCATCCCATGCCACGCCGTGAATGCCGGCAACGGCGGCTTCGTCCACGCGCGTCAGCAGATGGTGCAGGCCATGGCCGAATTCATGGAACAGGGTCAGCACTTCTTCATGGGTCAGCAGCGCCGGCTGGTCGGCCAGCGGTGGCGTGAAGTTACAGGTGAGGTAGGCGCTGGGCTGCTGGATGCCGCGCGCGGTGCGGCGACGGTTGACGCACTCATCCATCCACGCGCCGCTGCGCTTTTCGGGGCGGGCGAAGGCGTCCAGATAGAACAGGCCGGCGAGCGCGCCGTTGCCGTCCTTCAAGGCATAGGCGGTGACATCCGGGTGCCAGGTCGTGGTTTCCGGCGCGGCTTCGATGCGCACACCGTACAGACGCTGCACCAGGTCAAACATACCGCGCAGCACCGGCTGCAGCGGGAAGTAGGGGCGCAGTTCTTCTTCCGACAGGCCCAGCTTTTCCTGCTTCAGCTTCTCGGCGTAGTAGGCCAGGTCCCAGGGTTGCAATTGATCCAGGTGGTCGCGCTGTTGGGCATAGGCGCGCAGTTCGGCAAGCTCGGCTACAGCCGGCGCGCGCGCACGGCGCGCCAGATTCAACAAAAAGGCTTCGACTTCATCCGGGGTGTCGGCCATCTTGGTGGCCACCGACAGCTCGGC
>JBFJKG010000603.1:0-1535 GCA_041635075.1 Solimonas sp. | reverse complement strand
GGGATGCCGGTGGGGCTGTAGCTGCGGGTGACGCGCACACCGTTGACCTCGGCGGTGATGTTGATGTGCTGCCCTGGAACGTAGCCCAGGAAATGGCGGTTCGGTTTGAGCTCCAACGTCACTGCATCGACCGACTCCTGGCGGCGCGCGACAACGCGCGCCAGAGGCCGGTCCCAACTCAGGGCAGGGTTGAGCTTGCGCAGCCAGAAATCGAACACCGGCGGCGAGACCATGGGGGCCAGCCAACGCCGCCAACCCCTAGGGCGGGGTGCCAGAGCAGCGGGCATCAGCGGGCGCAGCACAGCAGACACGGAGACTCCAGAAGACAGCGGCGGACCGCATTATCAACAGCCACTGCACATCTGTCTATACATTTGTATATTATTGTCTGACCTATGATGCGTATCTCTTCCTCCACCGGCCTTTCTCCCCGCATGAAAGCCCCTTCTGGCGCCTCCACCGGCACGGTGACGACCCTCGGTCGGCGCGCGGTGATTTCCCGGGAGGACCTGGTGGCGGCGGCGCTGAAGTTGGTAGGGCCCAACCGTAGCGTGTCGTCGCTGAGCCTGCGCGAGGTCGCACGCGAGGCCGGCATCGCACCCAACAGCTTTTATCGCCACTTCCGCGATATGGATGAGCTGGCCATTGCCTTGATTGATCAGGCTGGCCGCTCGTTGCGCACCATCATTGGCGAAGCACGGCATCGCGCCACCGAGGGACGCAGCGTGGTTCGCAGTTCCGTGGAAACCTTCATGGAGCAGCTCTCGGCCGATGAGAAGCTGCTGCATATCCTGCTGCGCGAAGGCAACGTTGGCTCGGATGCCTTCAAGCGCGCGGTCGAGCAGGAGCTGAGCTTCTTCGAGGACGAGTTGCGCGTGGATCTGGTGCGCCTCGCCAAAGCTCACAATACTGCGGTCTATGAGCCGGCACTGGTCGCCAAAGCCATCACCCGACTGATCTTTGCGATGGGCGCTACGGCGATGGACTTGCCGCACGAGCGCCATGCGGAGATCGCCGAACAGATGATCGTCATGGTTCGCATGATCATAGTCGGCACGCAAACAATCGCGGTCCATGGCTCGATGCCCGACTGAATGCCGGGCAACAAAAAACCGCGGCCGAGGCCGCGGTTTTTTGTACAGCTAAAACCGGCTTACAGAGGGCGAATCTGGGTCGCCTGCATGCCCTTGGGGCCGCGAGCAGCCTTGTACTCAACCTTCTGACCTTCGGTCAGGGTCTTGAAACCCGTGCCCTGGATTTCCTTGAAGTGCGCAAAGAGGTCTTCGCCGCCTTCTGACGGGGTGATGAAACCGAAGCCCTTGGCGTCGTTGAACCACTTCACGGTGCCGGTAGAAACATTGCTCATGGATACATTCCTTGAAAATTTGAAGTGAAAAACGGACGTTTCCGCCCGCGTTGTGCAAGCGATCAAGGAAGGTAGCCGGGGATATCTGCGCCAAACATCTGACGACTGAACAACCACGCTGAATACACTGCTTGAAACGACTGCGAGCACCACACTACCCCTTTTGCGG
>JBFJKG010000602.1:0-1538 GCA_041635075.1 Solimonas sp. | reverse complement strand
TCATAGCCAAACGCAATGAACCTGATACCAACAATCAATTTCATGTATTGAGTGCGCTGCACTACGATAGCGGCTCAATTGTTCATACACCCATCAGAAAAAGGACTTTAGCTATGTCGCTGATCAATACCACCGTCAAGCCGTTCAAGACCCAGGCCTTCCACAACGGCAAGTTCGTTGAGGTCTCCGACGCCAGCCTCAAGGGCAAGTGGTCGGTTGTGGTGTTCATGCCGGCAGCCTTTACCTTCAACTGCCCGACCGAAGTCGAAGATGCCGCCGAGAACTATGCGGCCTTCCAGAAGGCGGGCGCCGAGGTGTACATCGTCACCACCGACACGCATTTCTCGCACAAGGTCTGGCATGAGACCTCACCGGCGGTCGGCAAGGCCAAGTTCCCGCTGGTTGGCGACCCGACGCATCAGCTGACCCGTGCGTTTGACGTGCATATCGACGAAGAAGGTCTGGCCCTGCGCGGCACCTTCATCATCAACCCGGAAGGCGTCATCAAGACTCTGGAAATCCACGACAACGCGATTGCCCGTGACATGAACGAGACCCTGCGCAAGCTGCAGGCCGCTCAGTATGTTGCCAACAATCCCGGCCAGGTTTGCCCGGCCAAGTGGAAGGAAGGCGCCAAGACGCTGAAGCCGTCGCTGGATCTGGTCGGCAAGATCTGACCTGCCGCCCGGGGGCGGCACTCGCCGCCTCCGGGCACCCCCAATCATCCATCTCTGGCTTGGCGGCTAACGCCGGGCACGGGATAGCCTTACCCAAAATTCAGGAGCCATCGCCATGTTGGACGCCGATCTCAAACCCCAGTTGCAGGCCTACCTCGAGAAGGTGACGCGGCCGATCGAGATCGTCGCGTCTCTGGACGAGAGCGAAGCCTCGCGCGAAATGCGCGGCCTGCTGGAAGATATTGCTTCGCTGTCAGCACACATCACGCTCACCGAGGGCAGCGATGACAGCGAGCGCAAGCCCTCGTTTGCGTTGACCAGCCCGGGCCACGACATCCACCTGCGCTTCGCCGGCATCCCGCTGGGGCATGAGTTCACCTCGCTGGTGCTGGCGTTGCTGCAGGTCGGCGGTCATCCCTCCAAGGCCGCGGCTGAGGTGCTGGAGCAGATTCGCAATCTGGATGGCGACTACCGCTTTGAAACCTACTTCTCCCTCAGCTGCCAGAACTGCCCGGATGTAGTGCAGGCACTCAACCTGATGGCGGTATTGAACCCGCGCATTCAGCACATCGCCATCGACGGCGCGCTGTTCCAGGACGAGGTTGAGCAGCGTCAGGTGATGTCAGTACCCAAGGTCTTTCTCAACGGCGAGTCGTTTGGCTCCGGCCGCATGGAGATCGAAGAGATCCTGTCCAAGATCGACACTGGTGCCGCAGCGCGGGATGCCGAAAAGCTCAAGACCAAGGACCCGTATGACGTGCTGATTGTCGGCGGTGGGCCGGCCGGTGCAGCCGCCGCCATCTACGCCGCGCGCAAGGGCATACGCACCGGCATTGCTGCCGAGCGTTTTGGCGGGCAGGT
>JBFJKG010000601.1:0-1539 GCA_041635075.1 Solimonas sp. | reverse complement strand
TGAGCATCGGTGGCGATAATCGAGTAGCCGGCGTTCTCCAGTATCGCCCTCTGTGTTGCTACAGCGGTTTCGAGCTTTGCCGTTCGCTCCTGCACCTGCTGCTCCAGCGTCGCATTCAGCTGCAGCAGCTTCTGTTGGGTCGCCTTCTCCGCACTGATATCGCGCAGAATCGCAGCGGCGCCGATGATCTGACCATCGTCTGCGCGCACCGACGACATCGTGATCAGCACATCGATCTGGCCACCGTCCTTGCGTCGCCGTTTGGTCTCGAACGGTGGGAAGTTGCCACCCGCGACGATCCGCATCAGGCCGTCCACTTCAACGCTGGGCATCCCCTTCGGCACCAGCAGTGAGTCCATGCGCTGACCAACGGCCTCACTGGCGCTGAAGCCGAACACCCGCTCAGCCGCACCGTTCCAGCTCTCGATCACGCCTCGCAGGTCAAGGCCAATGATGGCGTCTATGGAGCTGTCAACGATCGCCGCCAGCCGCAGGCGTTGGACCTGCGCCTGCAGATCACGCTGCACGCTGATCCAGTACAGATAGAGAAACAGCATCAACAGCAAACCCACCCCGAGCATGACCGCGCTGACGCGCAGCAGTCCGGCCAGGACCTTGCGCTGCACCACCGCATCGGGCATCACCGCAATAAAGCGGAGATGCCGGTCCGGGGAATTGGTCTCCCGCGCCAGGCTCCGCATCACCGCGTGCACGATGCCTGGTGTCGACTGGTACGAGCGGAGACGCGCATCGGCGCCGAGGCCGCTCTGCAACGGCAGCTCACTGAAGTCGTCCTGCCACCGGTGACTCCGGCCTAGGTCAGTACCGAACCGGTACGCAGGGTCCGGGTGCACCACGTAGTCGCCATTGCTGTTGGTGATATACAACACGCCGCCGGCTGGCCCCGAGTTCGCCAGCTCTTCGACCCGGGAGGTCAGGTCGACATTGATGACTACGATGCCAAATACCTGACCCTGCGCGTCATATACCGGAGTGGCAACGCGCGCCGTAGGGCGGTGCGGAACATCCACCTGCCCGTGCTCGCGGTTCAGGGTGATATCCGAGATGTAGACCTCACCTCGCGCATGCTTGACCGTGTCCACGAAGTAGTCGCGCGTGCCCTTGGCCTGCAGTTCCTCCGATGGCACCACCTCTATGCCAGAGGGCCCACGCTGCACCCGCACCAGTTCCATGCCACCATCGGCAACACCGATGTAGCGCACCTGGAAAACATCCGAGTTTGTGCCCAGAAACCCGGCGAAGATCTCCTGTAACCGGAGCTTCCAGATCTCCAGCTTGCTTTCGCCTTGCGCGTCGTAACCGGCGTTGGCCCGGGCACGGATGATGCCCTGTATCGGCGGCACCTCGGCAAGGAAGCGCACACTCTTTCGCCGATACTCGAGGATGCCGGCCATCTCGGCCGCCAGACTGTCGACCGTCGCGCTGAGCATCTGCTCCTGCTCCTGCAGACTCCGCTGCCGCTCGTAGCGGTAGTCGAGCACGGCCACGCCAGCAGCGGCGACGACAAAGCACAGCATT
>JBFJKG010000600.1:0-1539 GCA_041635075.1 Solimonas sp. | reverse complement strand
GAGATTGCCGGTGCGCGCACCTTTGTCTGCGAGCGGCAGACATCGGCGGTGGCCCAGTTGTTGACTGATTTTCTTGGAGCCGGCGATGTCTGATCTTGCGCGCAAGAGTTTGGGCCTGGGGCAGCGCCCGGCACTGCTGCTGGTGGACATGATTCGCGGCTTTACCGATCCGGCCTGCCCATTGGGCAGCGCCTGTGCTGAGGTCGTGGCCGCCAACGCGCAGCTGCTGACGGCGTTTCGTGCCGCCGGCTTGCCGGTGTTCTTCACGACCGTGATCTATCGCGATGATCGGCAGGCGCGGGTGTTTCGCCAGCGCATCAACGCGCTGAACCTGCTGACGCCGGACTCACCCTGGGTGCAGGTGGATGCCGCACTGGTACCGCGTGCGTCTGAGCCGGTGATCGAGAAGCGCTGGGCCAGCAGCTTCTTCGGTACGGATCTGGCCGAGCTCCTGTGCACCGCCGGCGCGGACTCGCTGGTGGTGACGGGCTTGACCACCTCCGGCTGTGTGCGCGCCACGGTGGTGGATGGCCTGCAGCATGAGTATCCGGTGGTGGTGCCGCGGGAGGCGGTGGGTGACCGCAACGCCGAGGCGCATGCCGCCAATCTGTTTGACATGCATGCCAAGTACGCCGATGTGCAGGCCCTGAACGAGGTGCTGACCGCCGTTGCCGCGCTCCCGCGCAGTACCGTGCCCTCGGCACGCGTCGAAACCAATGGGGAATCGCTACAATGAGCCGCGAAAATGCCAAGCCACAACCCGCCGTGCAGGTGCGCGGGGTGGTTGCAGCCGTCAGTACGCTGGCGATGTATGGTGATCTCCTTGGCGGAGGCGCCAGCACCGATGGCAGTTCAGTTCAGGGTGGGAAGCGCTTTATGACCTCGATGACGGACCTGTTCAGCAGCCGCGAGTTGGCCTCGCTACATGACGAGGCGCCAACGCCGCTGTACTTCCAGCTGTTCACGCTGCTGAAGAACCGCATTCTCAACGGCTCGATTCCCAATGGTGAGCAGATGCCCACCGAAGAGGAGCTGGCGCGCGGCTTTGGTGTTTCGCGGATTACCGCCAAGCGTGCACTGGATGATCTCTCGGCCGCTGAGCTGGTCGAGCGGCGTCGCGGCAAGGGTACGTTTGTGACCTATACCGCCACCTTCGAGACCGTGCACGCACCGCTGATGGGTGAGCTGGAGATGCTCAGCAATCTGGCGCGGCGCACGCATATCAAGGTGTTGGACGTGGGCAAGCAATTGCCGCCCGGCGACGTCGCGGTTGAGATGGGGCTGGACCGCGGCGAGCTGGCATGGCGCGCCACGCGCATCCGCTGCACCGAGGATGACGTGCCCTACGGGCATCTGATCAGCTGGACGGTGGGCATACAGCGCGGCTACACCAAGCGCGAGCTAGAACGCCGCGTGCGCTTGGATATCCTCAAGGAAAACGGCATCGAGATTGCAAAGATCGAACAGATCGTCAGCGCTGTGCCGGCGCGTGACTTCTTTGCCGAAGCGCTGAACATGGATGTAGGCGAACCCACCTTG
>JBFJKG010000599.1:0-1563 GCA_041635075.1 Solimonas sp. | reverse complement strand
GGCTGTTTCCAGATCTTCGCGCGCGGCGCTGCGCGCCAGACTCAGTCGGCGTTCCAGATCATCGCGTTCGGCACGCAATTGCGCGGTCTCGGCGATGGCCTTGCGGCGTTGCGCGCCGCGCGCGCCGAAATCGAACAGCGACCAGCGCAACACCAGCGAGACGGTGCTGAAGTCGTGCTCGCTGTCGAAGTCATAGTCGGTGCCCTGCACGCCGTAATCGCCAACCAGCGCGATCGTCGGCAGCAGTGCCGCGGTGGCGGCACGCTGTGCGGCCGCGCGCGCGTCGATGCCGGCGTCGATCTGCCGCAGCTCCGGGCGCTGCGTGCCGGTAGCGGCAACGGGAGGAGGCGGTAGCTGCAGGGTCTCAGGTGCCGGCAGTTCTATCGGGGCCTGATCATCGGCGTCGCGCAACATGTTCAGCAGACGTCGCGCCTGTGCCGCCTGCGCGCGTGCGGCATCGAGCCGCTGCACCACGGCGAGGCGTTCGGCTTCTGCGCGCAGTACGCGATCGCGGGTGGCTTTGCCCGCATCTACCAGCGCCTGCGATACCCGCACGTTCTCGGTCAGCAAGCGCTCACTGGCTTCGAGTATGCGGACCGCTGCAGCCGCCTGGGTGGCGCCGTAATACGCGCGCTTGAGTTCGCGCACCAGGACTCGCGCATAGGCTTCACGCCCGGCTTCGGTGCTTTTCCACAGCGATGCCTGAGCGCTGGCCTTGGCCCAGGCCGCGGGTGCAAACAGCGGTGCGGTCAGGCTCAGCTTGGTTTCTTGTTCCTTCTCCCGCAGCAGCGCGATGGACTGGTTTTCTATCGTCGGGAACTGTGGTGCCTCACCGCGCTCGACCAGGAAGCGGTTGAGCGTGCCGTAGACGCCGTTCAGCAGATCACCTGCGGGGAAGTCGATGGTGCGCCCGCCCTCGGAGCGACTGTACCGCGCTGCCAGTGCAAGTTCCGGCAGGCGCTGTGCACTGGCTGCGTCGGCGTCGGCCGCGGCTGCGGCGACCGCATGGTCGCGTGCGCGCAGGCCGGGGTTTCCGGCCAGCGCCTCGGCGATGTACTGGTCCAGCAGCGCATCGGCCGCGGCCGCCGGGAGAACTGCGAACAGCCCGGCCGCCAGCATCAGCGCGGACAGCAGGATGGGGGGCCGAACACAGAGGTTCATCGGCGGCTCCGGGGAGGACTAGGGGGAGGACTAGGGGGAGGTGCAAGGCCGCGCAAGCCGAGTTGCAGCGCCGCCTCGGTGAAGGTGCTCTGCTTGACGCCGACATCCGCCAGAAAGTTGGCCTTGGTTGTTGCCAGCTGGATCGTGCCGTGGGTGAAGCCCCACAGGCTGAGGGCAACGAGCAACGGGTCGCCGATGTCCTTGCGGATGCTGCCGTCGCGTTGCCCCCGTTCCAGCGCCGCGATCGTGACGCCGTGCACCGCCTTGCCGGCCTCCAGGGCTTCGCGCTCGACACTATCAGCGGCCACGTCGCCTGGCTGATGGGCCTCGAGATGCGAGAGGGCAACGAAATGCCCCGGGCACTCGCGTGCAAAGCGCACGTACTCGCGGCCGATCGCCAGC
>JBFJKG010000598.1:0-1569 GCA_041635075.1 Solimonas sp. | reverse complement strand
GCGGAGCAGTTCGGCGCCGAGATGCTGCTGACCGACGGCACGCTGAACCGCCGGCAGATGCGTGAGCGTGTATTCAATGACCCCCAGGCGCGGAAGCAGCTGGAAGCCATCACTCACCCGCCGATGCGCAGTGCGATGCGTGACTGGTGCGCGGCACAGCAGACCCCCTACTGCGTGCTGAGCATCGCCATACTGATCGAAGCCGGCATGCACGAATTGGTAGATCGAGTGCTGGTGGTGGACGCACCTGAGGACGTGCAACTCCGGCGCCTGCAGAGCCGTGACCACATAACCGCAGAACTCGCGAACGCCATGCTGGCGGCCCAGGCCACCCGCGCCCAGCGCCTGTCGGCCGCCGACGATGTGCTGGCAAATGTCGGCACGCCTACCGAGACGATGGCTTCGGTCACCCAGCTACACGCGTTCTACATCGACATCGCCAGACAAAATAACCCGCGGGCGCCCGGCCTGCGTTTGCCGCCCTCCGTGATCTAGGTCACAATCGAAATTTGGGCAAAAGGGGCTGTTTACGCGTGGTCCAGGGATCGGAGTGCCTCGTTTTCGAGCAACCGCTCACTGAGCGGGTGCGCACGTTCCTGCGTCTGGAGCTGCTGTTCGCCCAGTATCGGCATCATCGCGCTGACAAGACCATCTTCGGCATCCGCGATACGCTCGACAGCCTGCTCGACATCCTGGTGGTGATTTCCCGCTCTGATCTCAAGAGCGATGTGCTCAAGGAGCTCACCGATCAGCACGCCCATCTGACCAAGCTCGCAAGCCGACCGGATGTCGATCCCACGCGCCTGCAGGGCGTGCTGGCGGAGATTACGGCGACATTGAACGGCCTGCAGCAGCTGGCCACACAGTTTGCGGGGTCGCTTTTGAGGGGCAGCGACTTCCTCAACGGCCTGCTCAATCGTTCCGGCATTCCCGGCGGCACCTGCGGCTTTGACCTGCCGCACTATCATTACTGGCTCTCCCAGCCTTATGAGCGCGTGCAGCGCGATCTCGATGCGTGGTTCGCCGATCTGCAGCCCTTCGAGCGCGCCATCAATCTGTATCTGAAGCTGCTGCGCGACAGCGTGCCGCCGCAGGAGGCGATGGCACGTGGCGGCATCTGCATCCACACCCCTTCAGGCCCCAGCACGCTGGTACGGGTATTGGTGGCAGCCAGCACCGGGGTCTATCCAGAGATCAGCGCCGGACGCCACCGCTTCACGGTGCGTTTTATGGGCGCGCGTGACGTCAACAGCCGTGCGCAGCAGGCGCAGCAGGACATCGGCTTCCAGTTGCAGTGCTGTGTGCTGTGAGCGAGAGCGAGCCGCGCCCAACCCCGCCCCCGAGAATTGCGCGCTGCGCCCAGTGCGGCCAGTCAACGCGCCTCGACGCCAGCAATCCGTGGCGGCCGTTCTGCTCCGAGCGCTGCAAGATGGTGGACCTGAACGGCTGGTTCGGCGAACGCTATTCGGTTCCCGCTGAAGATCAGTCGCCCGAGCCGGGTAGCTCAGGCCAGTAGGCCGAAATGCCGGCCACGCCTTGGCCGTAGGCGGCAAAGGCCTGAGCGCAGTG
>JBFJKG010000597.1:0-1573 GCA_041635075.1 Solimonas sp. | reverse complement strand
GGTACTGGAGGATCTCCAGACGCTGGGCGTACGTGTGGTTCGCACCCAGGACTTCGAGATCCTGAGGCATCACGGCTTCTTCAATGAGGGCACGCGCTACGACCAAGGCTACCTGATCGCTCCTGACGGTACGCGCGTGATTGCCAACGTGGCTGACCCGACCGCGCGCAGCGTTATGGCACAACAGTGTCTAGGGACAAAGCTGCGCAACGGCATTGCGCTGCACGGCGGCTTCTTCCTGGGTCCGAGGGATTTCTATCAGGGTTTGCGCGATCTTCCAGCCGAGCTACGCGATCTTATCTGCATGACCGGCGTGGACAAGGTCAATCAGCTTGATCGCAATCCGCGGCTTTATCAGCTACAGCGTCGCCACGCGCGCTTCATCAACACCGGCATCATGGCCACGGTTTCCGGCGCAGTCGTCTCCGACGGGCTGGATGATGGTCGGGTGATCTCCGGGGTCGGTGGGCAGTACAACTTTGTGGCGATGGCGCATCAGCTGAACTGCGGCCGTTCCATCATCCTGATTCGCTCTACACGCGAGCAGGACAACAAACCTGCGAGCAGCAACATCGTCTTCAACTACGGCCACTGTACGATTCCACGGCATCTGCGCGATATTGTTGTCACCGAGTACGGCATCGCTGACCTTCGCTCCAAGACCGACAGCGAAGTGGCCAAGGCGCTGATTGGAATTGCCGACTCGCGGTTTCAGGCGGAGTTGCTTACCCAGGTACAGAGCGCGGGGAAGGTGGAGCGTGACTGGCAGCTACCCGAGCATCAGCGCCAGAACACCCCGCAGGCGCTTGCGAAGCGGCTGGCACCCCTGCAGTCGAGCGGCCTGCTGCCGGAGTTCCCGCTAGGTAGCGACTTCACAGACGAGGAGTGGGCGCTGGCGCAAGCGTTGAAAGTCGTCAAGGCCCGCGCCGCCACGACCCCGAAATGGCGGCTGCTGTTCAGAGGGTTACGGGTGCCACCGGCGCCTGCGGATCTGCAGGCGCTGCTATCACGCATGAACTTGCTGCAGCCGCAGTGTTTCGAGGATCGCGTCGCGCGATCGCTGCTGATAGACGCACTGCGCGAGCAGCAGAACGCTTGATCAGCTGGGCTTGCGCCCCGGCAGCGCGATCGGCTCGGGCGAGTAACCCTGACTGGATAACCAGTCACGCAGCGCCAGGCCGGTAGCAGCCGGCCAGTAGCGCGCCTTGTCGAAGGGTACCCGGATGTAATCGCTAAGCTCCTCGCCGAGCACAATCTCACCTTCACCGATGACGTGGTAGGCAATGATCAGCTGGTTCATGCGATCAAAGCCGTAGTGCCCGATGAACGTTGGCGTGTGCGCCTTGAGACCCAGCTCTTCTTCAACCTCGCGCAGCACGGCTTCGTGCGGCACCTCGTTCTTTTCCAGGAACCCGGTGATCAAGGCATAGAACTTCATAGGCCACAGCTTGTTGTGCGCCAGTATCAATTCGCCTTCGTGCTCGACGACTGCGGCTACCACGGGCGTCGGGTTGTCCCAGTAGATATAACCACAGCTGTCGCTGCACACGCGGCGCACAAACCCGCCTTGCTC
>JBFJKG010000596.1:0-1573 GCA_041635075.1 Solimonas sp. | reverse complement strand
ATCACCGGGACCAGCACCTGATCGGTCAGCCAGGGGGCACTTACTTCGGCCAGCGTGACCACACCATCATTCACCTCGCCTGCGAACGGCCCGCGTGCGTGATCCAGCCCCTTGGTGCCGGCAATGCCGGTCGTGCGTACTGTGGGTGGACCTATGGCGGCCATCCGACCCGCCGAGCCCAGCAGCGCGCCGCAGTCCGTGGTGGCCAAGCGGAACAGGGGGTTGCGGCTCAGCCGCTGCGCCATGCCCGAGGGTTGTATCGGGGAGCCAAGCAGGAACAGGTGACGGGGTGCGGGGGTTTGCGATGGTAGCGATTGCAGTGCTGCCCGAAGCAGCACGCCGCCGAGCGAATGGCCGACCAGCACCAGATCGCCCGACAGGCCCATGTGCTGGATCTTCTCGCTGAGCCGCCGTGTGATTGCGTCAAAGCGTTGCAGGCTGACCGCGTAGTTGAACACTGCGGTCCCGTGCCCCGCTTGCTGCAACTGGCGCAGCATCCACCACGCGGAGGCCGAGGTTCTGCCCATGCCGTGAACAAACAGGATCTGCATCGCGGCAGCTATCGAGGTGTCAGCGTATTGACCTTGTGCCTCAGCAGCAGCCAGCCCAGGAAACCGGCTGCCACGCCGTCGTAGGCAAGGCAGAACGCGGGCCACCACGCAGGCACGCCGGGATTGTCTATCAACTGGCCATGTGTGAAATCGAAAAGTCCGTGCGCAGCCAGGGCAGCCACCACCAGCCACAGTGAAGCGCGGTAGCCGGCGATGGCGCCGCCGATGAACAGGGCGGCCGCCACCGCCTCCACCTTTAGCGCAGCGTGAGAGCCGCCTATAACCGCAAACAGGATGTAGTAGGACGCAATCACAACCATGATCACCGGATACAGCGAGCGGTCTCGCGTGAAACCCAGCCAATGGGTCGCAAGCCCGACGGCAAGGGCCAGCATGGCACCAACGGCGTATTCCATCACCGAGACTCCCCTGATGTTCGTGCGTGCAGACGCGTGCGCAATTTAGGGCGCGTGCGCTTCATATTGCGGCGCCGGCCCGCCGATGTGATCCCAGGCGGCTTTGGAGCCGACAAAGATGTGCCGCTCGATCTGCACGCCGGGGTCGCCATTCACGCTGCCCAGGGTGACCCCGTGCACCTGCCCGCCGCCGATGCCGCAAAGCGTGGTGCCGCAGTTGCGGCAGAAGCACAGTCCCCAGCCGGGTGCAGTCTCGTAGTGGGTGAGCTGGTCTTCCCCGCAGACCCACGAGAACGATCCCGGCGTCACTTCTGCGTAGGCAGACCCCGCACCGCTGAATGCCTTGCGGCAACGCGAACAATGACAGGCGCGCGCATGAAGCAGCGGGCCGTCAATCCGGTACTTCACCGCTCCGCAAAAGCATTCGCCTTCAATCACGCCGTGCACTCCTGTTGCGCCCCGGGGCTACTTGGACTGCGACTTGTCACAAGCTGCGAACGCCCCCGAGTCTTTGTCACCAAACCGCATCTCATCAATCACCACGACGATCTCCGCGCCGCGCGGCACGTTCTGGTAGGACGGACTCGTCATGCCGCCAGACTTTAT
>JBFJKG010000595.1:0-1576 GCA_041635075.1 Solimonas sp. | reverse complement strand
ATCTGCGACACGCGGCCGACATCATTACGTCCAAGATCAATCAGCATCAGGTGTTCGGCGATTTCCTTGGGGTCTGCGAGCAGCTCGCGCTCCAGCGCATGATCCTCCTCAGCGGTCTGCCCACGCTTGCGTGTACCGGCAATCGGCCGCACCGTGATTTCGCCATCCTGCACACGCACCAGAATTTCGGGGCTGGAACCCACCACATGGTGGTCCCCCAAGTCCATGCAGTACAGATACGGCGACGGATTCAGGCGGCGGATCGCCCGATACAGCTGCACCGGATCAGCGGTGAACGGTGCAGACAACCGCTGCGAGGGCACCACCTGCATGCAATCACCAGCCAGGATGTAGTCCTGGATGCGGCGCACCGCCTGCTTGAAGGGGGCCTCGCCAAAACAGGACTGGAAGTCAGCGGGGGCAGCGTTGTCCGCCAGCGGCGCGGGCCGCAGCGGTGTGGGCTTGGCCAACTGCGCCTCCATCTCGTCGAGCCGGCGACGTGCGCGCGCCATGCTGACCTCGTCGTCCGGGTTCGCGTGTGCCACCAGCGTCAGCGTGGTGCGCAAGCTGTCGAAGACCACGAGCTCGTCGGCCACCATCAGCAGGATGTCCGGTGTGCCGAGCGAATCGGGTTTCTCCTTGCCGGCCAGCCTCGGCTCGAAGTAGCGCACGCAGTCGTAACCGAAATAGCCGACCAGGCCGCCGGAAAAGCGGGGCAGGCGGGCGTCAGGGCGTACGCGATAGCGTGCTGCCTGGCGTCGCACCCACGCCATCGGGTCGGCCACCTGCTCGGTTTCGGTGACGACACCATCGCGGCTGAGGCTGGCAGTAGCGCCACTGACCCTCAACACCTCGCGCGCAGGCAATCCAATGAATGAGTAGCGGCCCCATTGCTCCCCGCCCTGCATCGATTCGAGCAGAAACGAATAGGGCGCGCGCGTCCCCTGCTGGGTGAGCTTGAGATAGGCGCTGACCGGGGTGTCGAGGTCGCCGGAGAGTTCGCGCGTGAGCGCAATGCGGTTGTAGGCAGCAGTCATGGGTTCAGGGCACAGCGAGTTGCGATGGAGACCGCGCTTCAGGCGCGGTCGGAAGTCTGGCGAACGAGATCAATCGTTCCGCTTCACCATCGCCAACGCTTGGGGGCTGTGTTGAACGCCTGCAGTGTCATGGCCTAGCCCGCCTTGGAAATTTCTTTGCGCATGGCGGCAATTGTAGCGGCGTAGTCGCCGGCACCGAAAATTGCGCTGCCCGCCACAAAGGTGTCGGCGCCCGCAGCGGCGATCGCTGCGATATTGTCGACCTTGACGCCACCGTCGATCTCCAGACGGATCTCCCGGCCCGAGGCGTCAATCAGTGCCCTTGCCTCGCGCAGCTTGTCCAGCGCCGACGGAATGAAGGACTGGCCGCCGAACCCCGGGTTGACCGACATCAGCAACACCATGTCGACCTTGTCGAGTACATGCTTGAGATAGTCCAGCGGCGTCGCCGGATTGAACACCAGTCCGGACTTGCAGCCGGCATCACGGATCGCCTGCAGGCTGCGATCCACATGCCGCGTGGCCTCGGGATGAAACGT
>JBFJKG010000594.1:0-1591 GCA_041635075.1 Solimonas sp. | reverse complement strand
TCGAGCAGCACCGATGTCAGCGTGGAGCTACCCCAGAGAATGAGGTCCCGGCTGCCGCGTGATTTGATGCCGCGAATGTGCTCGACGATGTCCGGCCCGATGCGCTCGACCGGACCCCATTCAAGACTCTCCGGGCGGTGGGTCGCGACATACTTTGTTGCTGCGTTGAGGGCGTCCGCCATCGGGCTGCTCGGCGCCTTTGGCCAGTAGCCCGACCAGATATCGTAGGTGCGTCGGCCAAGCAGCAGATCGAAGCTATCGCCCTGCGCGGCCATAACTGCCTCCCGGCCAGCATCGGTTCGATAGGGCGCGGTCCAGTCGCCATAGGGGAATTTGTCATCATCGGCGGAATGCTGGATCACGCCGTCCAGCGAGATGTGTTCCAGGAGTCTGAGCTTTCTCATTTGAGTTTCCGTGCTTTGGGGTCGAAGGCTGTGCCGCCGATGCTCGGGCGATCCAGCCTATAACCAGACGACGAATGACAATCGCGGCTTTCGACAGCTTGAAGCAAAGGTGGCTGCGGGGTCCGACGGCAATACCTCAATCTGTGCGGCCTTCCCTCCAACCCGTGCGCACCAAACTTAGGACGCTGGTGTGATGGCGTGCAACGGTCGTGTCCTAAGGTTCTGTGTAAACGGTCATGCGGCAGGACGCTGAGCCTGACGCCACCCGGCCGTGCGGCTTGGAGGTGACACACAGGGCTGAAATTACCCTTGGGCCGCCGCCGGGCGAAAGTATGATGGTCGGCTACTCTCCCTGTACCGCACGGACGCCCCCTGCACATGAACTCCCGCATCTTTCTGTCAGTCTGGGTCGCCCTGCTCACCAGCGCCTGCGGCTCCGGCACGGCCGTGTCCACCTCTGCTCACGGCGGCAACCCGACACCGTCGGCGGCGGTTTTTGCCGACCCGGCTGCCGCCAACTGCGTGATCACCGATCCGCGCCGCGCCGTCGGTGACGGTCTTGATGCGCCGGGCCGCCTGGAAGTGGACCTGCCGCCGGCAGGCAGTCCGTCCACCTGCGCGGGCAATACGCAGTTCCTGATGGGCACCGGCCTGCACGATGTCACTGGCACCATTGCCGACACCGCCAGCCTCGCCTGGGTGAATCCACAGCAGGTGTTCAGCGCGCTGCACTCGCGCGTCTACGCACGTGCCTTTGCGATTGCCTCTCCCTGCAACGGGCGACGGGTGATGTTCGTTTCCATCGACACGGGCCTGATGAGCAGCTCGGTGCGCAATGCGGTGCTGGCGGAAATTGCCGCCGACCCCGAGCTGAGCCCGCTCTACGACGCCCGCAATGTGATGCTGTCGGTCACGCACACGCACTCCGACCCGGGCACCGGGCTGGCGGGCGTGGGCAATGGCTTCGCAGTGCTGGCGGGCGGCATCTTCACCGCCATCCGTGACGCGCACACCAATCTAGCGGCACACCCGCAGGGCGGGCAGATCCGTCTGTCCTCCGGCGAGCTGCTCAACACCAATATCAACCGCTCCAAGCCGGCCTATGCGATGAACCCGCAGGACGAGCGCGCGCAGTTCATGAATGCGCGCGGCGAAGAGACCCAAGTCAACAAGCGCATGGCGCAGCT
>JBFJKG010000593.1:0-1591 GCA_041635075.1 Solimonas sp. | reverse complement strand
GTGTGGGCTGGACTCGGTGGCGGCGACGCTGGCGTTCCCCGCAGATCGTGCCTAGGCGGATAGCAGATCCCAGGCAAAGCGCAGGATCAGTGCGCTGACCACGATCAGGAACAGGGCGCGCACAAAGGCGCTGCCCTTGCGAATTGCCAAGGTTGTGCCCAGCAGGCTCCCTGCGACATTGAACAACGCCATCGGTATGGCCAGGTCGTAGCGCACGTATCCGGCGCCGACAAAGTAGGCCAACGCCGCGAGATTGGTGACCACGTTGACCAGCTTGGCGGCTGCCGACGCCGCTAGAAAGCTGAAACCGAAGATGCCAACAAAGGCGAAGATCAGGAAGGAACCGGTGCCCGGCCCGAACAGGCCGTCGTAAAAGCCGATGGCGGTGCCGGTGGCCAGTCCCGCCCACAACTGGCTCTGGCGCGTCAGGCGCGGCGCGTGCAGTTGCCCCAGATTCTTCTGCCACAGCGTATAGATCAGCACACCCACCAGCAGCATCAGCACCAGTGGACGAAACCAGGCAATGGGCACATGCGCAGCGGTGCGCGCACCCAGAAAGCCAAACAGCAGCGCGGCGGCGGCGGTAGGCAGCGTTGCCCGCCATTCCATCGGTACCCGGCGCAGGTACTGCCAGGTTGCCGAAGCGGTTCCCCATATGCTCGAAAACTTGTTGGTGCCGAGCAGGGTTGCCGGCGCGGTTTCGGGCAGCAGCACGAATAGCGCCGGAATCTGGATCAGGCCACCGCCACCCACCACCGCGTCGACGAATCCCGCTAGCAGTGCGAAGCCGCACAGCGCTGCCAGCAACGCCAGTGAGTCTGGGCCGAGCTCCATTTCAGGGCATCAACCCGAGTTCGCGCTGTGTCTTCTTTGGTAGCCGCGCAGCAACCTGCTCGTAGGATTGGCGAATCATCTGCCGCAGCCATGCGTCGCCATAGCGCTGCGGTTCGATGACCGCCACCCACTTGTAGCGCGCGGCATACGGGGCTGGAATGATGCCGGGCTGCTCGGTCAGCGGCAGAAACAGCTCGTCTGGAACCTTGAAGCTGAACTTGCCGGCCTGGGAGCCGCGCAGGCAGTAGAGCGCATACATCTTGCCGGCTACGGAGGCGACGAGGTCATCGTCCCACTTCACGTCATGGCGGGTGCCCGCCCAGGCTGCCGTCAGTGTGCGGAATCCGCCTTCATCCACGGCGCTTACAGCAACGACCCCATCGATGACGGCAGTGGATAGCGTTTGCCAGAGAACAGCTTGTTCAGCAGCAGCGTCAGCCAAGCGCGCGAGCTGGTGAAACGCTGCAGCTGGATATACACCTTGTCGCCCTCGCGTTGCAGCTCGTAGCGCTCGATGGTGGCGCTGACGGTGTCGCGCTCTCCCTTCAGTCGCGCGACTACCGTCAAACGGCTTTTGTCAGTGTCCACCTGGCATTCCAGCACTTCGCCGTACTCACTGAACTTGTCATTGACGTAGGCACGCAGGCCCACGGCGATCGCACCATCCTTCATGGATTTGGCCATGCGTCCCAGCATCGTTGGTCCTCCGCTCGTTAGGTTTCGCCTCAGAGTATGTCTGAAGCGAAGGCCGCGAGTC
>JBFJKG010000592.1:0-1591 GCA_041635075.1 Solimonas sp. | reverse complement strand
GGCGTTGGCTTCGATAGCGGATGCGCCGCCCGGCGGCTGGGTCGAGGGCGAAGGGTTTCGCGCCCGAGCCGGCGATTTGCACCTGCTGCTGAGCCTGTCCCCGCTTGAGGCGGGGGGGGCGGTGCAGGCGCTTTTCATCCTCGACGAGACCCCTGCGCAGCAGCAGATCCTGACCGCTTTCAAACGCAGCCTGCTGATCACCTTTGGCGGCCTGGCGATCTCGGCGCTTGCGCTCTACCTGCTCCTGTCTCAGGCCACCGAGCGACTGGAACGCGTCACCCGCGCGATGCCATTGCTGGCGAATCAGGACTTCGACGAAGCACGAAGCCTGGTGACGCAACAGCCATCGCGCTTCCCCGATGAGATCGATCGCTTGAATGCCGCCGCCGGCGCGTTGGCGGAGCAGCTCGAGAAGCTCGATGCTGCGGAAGCCGCCAATCAGGCCAAATCGCGATTTCTCGCCACCATGAGCCACGAAATTCGCACGCCGATGAATGGCGTACTCGGCATGCTGGAGCTGCTGGAGAGAACGCCGCTGAACTCGGCACAGAAAGACAGCCTGCGGGTCGCCAGCCAATCCGCGCAGTCATTGCTGCGCATCATCGATGACATCCTGGATGTCTCCAAGATTGAAGCGGGCCGCATGGTCATCGAGCAAGCGCCGTTTGCGTTTGCAGAGGTGCTGGAGGGCAGCCTCGAAACCTTGGCGCCGGGGGTGCGGGACCGAAACGTGCGGCTACTGGGCTACGTCGATCCTCAGATCCCGCAGCGGCTCATAGGCGATAGCGCACGCATACGTCAGATTCTGTTCAACCTGATCAGCAACGCGATCAAGTTCACCAAGCACGGCCGCGTTCTTGCCCGCGCCGACCTGCTGTCGCGCACCGACAGCCGCGCACGCCTCCGCATTGAGGTTCTCGACACCGGCATCGGCATATCCGCGGAGGCGCTACGGCGCCTGTTTCAACCCTTTGTGCAGGCTGAGGATTCCACCACCCGGCGTTACGGCGGTACCGGTCTTGGCTTGTCCATCTGCCGTGGGCTGGTGGAAAGAATGGGCGGGCAGTTTGGCGTAAACAGCTTGCCCGGGCAGGGCAGCTGCTTCTGGGTTGAGCTCGATCTTGGCCTCGACAGCTCGACGGCCACGACACAGCAACGGCGGCTCGCCGGGTCACGCGTGCATGTCGATGTGGACAGCCCCGAAGAGAACCTTTGCATCACCAGCTACGCGCGTGCCGATGGCGCCGAGGTTCTGGCCGCCGATAGCCCCGAGCCGCTACCTGAAGGCGCCGCCCGCATTCGCGCGAGCAGCGACCCGGGGACGCTGCGCATTGATGGGCCCGGCCGCACACTGACACTGAGCCGGCCCTATCGACGCGAGCAGCTGTTGCGCGCCCTTCAACAGGTTCTGGGCAGCACATATACCGTTGCCGAGGCCGCGCCCCCGGGCACCGAACCCGCAGCCAATACGACAGAACCCGGGCAGCGTCTGCTGGTCGCGGAAGACCATCCGACCAATCGCCACGTCATTGCGGCACAACTCGAACGATTGGGCTATCGCGCCGATATCGTTGGCGACGGCGAGGCCGCC
>JBFJKG010000591.1:0-1592 GCA_041635075.1 Solimonas sp. | reverse complement strand
TTGCTGTGGCCCAGCTTGGCGTGGACCTGCCAGGGCGTAACCGCGGCAAAGAACTCGCGTGGCTGCTGATCGGTACGCGGCTCGGTCAGCAATCCGCCACGCACCGCGCCACTGGCAGCGCCCAGCATGCCACGCACGTCCAACGGCATGGCGAACGCCAGATTGCGGGTGGGCGTTACCGCCAGCGTGCGCGTCTGATTCGTTTGCAGCCCGGACGCCGTGAGCCGATCAAATCGGGCGTCGATCCGCTGCAGATTCGTGACCACGGCAGGCACTTCCGAGTCCAGGCCGGACTCGATCACAGCGTGATCGTGCTCAAACACCAGGCGCGGAGAGCGGGCGCCCGTGCGAAAGCGCAGGCTGAGCGCTTCGGCTATGCGGCGCCCCAACTGGTCGCCGAGCCCCGCTGCGATCTCAATGCGATAGTCCGTTTCCGCTTCGAGTTGAAACGGCAATCGCACGGGATACACCTGACCTTTCTGATGTGGGCGTGAGTGCCGGCGATCATCCACCTGCCCCGCCCAAGGGTCGTAGTCGGGATCGGTCTGGCCACGCTTGGGGTCCGGCGTGATACGTAACAAGCCCTTCAGCTCGGCCACGGACACCGGCGCCGTGAACACCAGGTTGACCCCTTCCAGCGGCGGACATTCGGGTACCACTGCGCCGACCTCGGTCGCGCTTTGCTGGCAACTCAGGCCCAGCAAGCGCAGCGCGGGGAAGGTATGGACCTCAACCACCTTCTGCGGCTGCACGCTGGCCTGCGTTCCGAACTCTCCTCGCAGGCCGGGCCGCACCTTCAGCGTGTAGGCGCGATCCAGCTCCAGCGTGCGCGCCGGCCGCAGCCACCAGGTGTGTCGCGCCTCGCCCTCGGGGCTGTAGAACGGTGTCTCGGGGTCAGCCTCCTGCGGCTCGGCCAGTGCCGGCACATCGTCAAAGCGCAGCGCGGCGCTGACGGCAGCGGCGGTAACCGGCTGAGTGAACCGTGCGCGCACTACCGGCTCACCCGACCCCAGCCAGTGCAGCACATACGCATAGGCCAGACGCGGTCGCTCGGTGACAAACTGATGTTCCATCGGCCGCGCCAGTGCGGTGCCGTCCAGGGCCTGCACTGGCGTCGCGATGCGCACGGTATAGCGCGTTGCCATCTGCAGCTGATGCGGCGATGACAGCTGACACGCCAGCGCCTGGACATCCAGCCAGCGCCACTGACAGCCAGGATCCGGAAGCAGCTGTGCCGGCACCTCGTCAGCCGTGCGCTGCATCCGGCCCAACGGCACCATGGCGCGATCAAAATGTATGACGACCTGATCCGCTGTGGCGACATCGTCCCCGGCCGGCGTCACCCGCAACACCCTCAGGTCATCCGCATACGCCGGGGCGGTCAGTGCCGCCGCGAGCAGCGCCGCACGCAGCCTACGGTGTAAGTGCTTTGATGCGCGCATACGCCACCCCGTTCTCGTCGCCCACCAGACGCACCTCCTTCAGACCTGCGAGATCGCGCCAGACACTCTCACGGGCAGAGACCTCGTCGGGCTCGGACACCGGCAAGCCAAAATAGGCAAGGCCGTCTGCCGTAAAGGGCACGTCCTGAC
>JBFJKG010000590.1:0-1594 GCA_041635075.1 Solimonas sp. | reverse complement strand
GGGTCCGCACTGATGGCGGCGTACAGTTCCGGCCGGCGCTCGGCGCGCACGTCCGTTCCATCCGGACGCTGGGCGCGGGCCAGATCGGCCAGGTCGATGTCGGCCCAGATCACTTCCGGCGTATCGGCTGACGCCAGCGCCAGCACGGTGCCATCCGGTGCCACGATCTGGCTGTCGCCGGCACCGCTCAGGAAGCGCACCGGAATACCGGTTTGTTCGCTGACCGGCGCCAGCAGCGCTTCAGGAATCAGCGCCCCGACCTTGTTGGCCGCGACTACAAACACCCGGTTCTCGGCCGCACGCACCGGGATGTGCAGCGAACCTTCGTCCAGCGCAAAAGAGTTCAGGCTGTTGCAGAGAATCTGCGCGCCGCGCAATGCCAGGCCACGCGGGGTCTCGCAGACCACACCATCCATGCAGGCATACAGCCCGAGGCGGCCGATGGGCGTTTCAACGATCGGACCCGCCTGCCGCGCACGCTGCAGGAAGTCATTCTCGTGGCCGATCAGCACCTGCTTGTCGTTGTCTGCCAGCACCTCACCCGTGGGCGAGATCAGCACGCTGGTGCCGGTGCAAACACCGCCTTCGCGACGCACCGTGCAGTTGACCACCACGTAGGCCTT
Organism: Solimonas sp.; assembly: GCA_041635075.1. GTDB lineage: Bacteria > Pseudomonadota > Gammaproteobacteria > Nevskiales > Nevskiaceae > Solimonas. Next base: position 971 of record JBFJKG010000590.1, on the reverse strand, counting down.
GATCTTGGCGGCGGCGGCGGCAATGGCGCGTATGAACTCACCGTCCAGATCCACGGAAACCCGCTGGCAATGCTCGGCGTCGTCATACCAGGAGGCGTGATTGGCAAACTCGGGCAGCACCAGCAGGTCCGGCTTGCAGCGCCCGGCTTCGCGTATCCAGTGCAGACAGGTCTTCAGGTTGGCGGCCACATCGACCCCCACCGCGAACTGCGCCGCTGCTACCCGAACCTTCTGGGACTTCACTCTGCCGCGCTTTGTTGCCATGCCGGGCTCACCGTTTTATCTGGCGACTGCTGCCGCCACTCGACCAATTGTATTATTGTTATATCATAGCGCCATTGCGGCGAGAGTTGAACCGGCTGCCCCCATGCCCCTTGGGCCTGCGGCGCGGGTCACGCCATCGCCGCAAGCCGGTGCTTCTATGTACCGACACCCCCATTGTCGCGCCGGGCTTTAGCAAGCCCAGCGCCATGACCGCCCAGGAGTCCGCCATGCGCCCACACGTAGAACTAGTCGACGAGAAAGACCTGATCTGGCACCCCGCCGAGTTGGTGGGCGCGATCGGCAGTGCCGTGCAGCGCAACCTCGCATATGACGAGGAAGACGGCTCGGTCTCGGCCAAGATCCGCTTTGAAAGCGACTGGAGCCGACCAGCCGGTGTGCATGTCGCGCAAACCGAATGGTACGTGCTGGAAGGCGAAGTGCGGCTGGGCGAGGACGTGCTAGGCCCCGGCGACTACTGGATGACACCGGCCGGTGTCGTCGCGCCGGCGTTGCAGGTCAAGGCCGGCACCGAGATTCTGTATTTCCGCGAGTACGGCGATTGGCATTTTGAAGCCACCGACAAGAACAAGGACCACGTGCGCCCGGACCAGAAACTGGTGGTCAAGCGTACCAGCGAGATGGACTGGATCGACGTGGTGGACGGCAGCCCGATGCGCTTCGATCTCGGCGGCACACCGGTGCCCGGC
>JBFJKG010000589.1:0-1594 GCA_041635075.1 Solimonas sp. | reverse complement strand
GCATGGTCCATGCGGGCTCCGTGCTGAGGGGGCCAACCGCGATGCCGGTCACTCAGCCTACAATCGCGGACTGCACGCCGCCGTTCCACGCGCACACCCCAAGTCCACGCATGCCTCGATCTCAAGCTGACGTTCTCCCGCGCACCCTCTACCTGTTGCCGCCAGGCCGTTGCGCATGATCAAGCACTTGTTGCGCCGGCGTTCGGATCGGCAGCGCGAACGAAGGATCAAGGCGCTCGACGCGGCATTGGTAGGCGTGCAGGCGGCAGAGGAGGCGCAGCGGCTGACTGCGCTGGCGCAACTGGTAGCGGCGCTGCGCCCGGCGGACGTGGAAGACGCCGACACCGCGCATGAAACGGTGACCCTGCTGGCCGAGCGCTTGCGCGAGGATGCATCCGTGCGTGCGGCGCTGCGTGACGCGCTGCTGTGGCTGCTGCTCAACAAGCAACCGCTACGCCTGCTGTGCGAGTCCGGCATCTTGCGCAGCGAGAGCTTCTTTGGCGGCTTCTGGCGGTGCGTAAGCGAGCGCCTGTTGCCGGAGGAAGTGGACAACACCCAGCTCAAGGATGCGCTGCATCGGCTGTTCGGCCGCCCGACGGACTACCTGTGGGTAAACGCCATTCCCGACACGGTGTGGGTGGATCTGCTCGACGCGCTGGACTTCAGCGCGCTGGGCACGCCAGGGCAGGGGCAGCGCATGCCCATGCAGATACTCGAGGCACTGCAAGTGGTGTCCTACCGGATTGCCGCGATTGGCCTGGAGCCGGAGCTGGTGCGCAATCACTCCGCGATCGAGCGCTACGAGTCGCCGTTCCTGACCCAGAACGTGGAAGTGCGTCAGTTCATCGACGACCGCAAGCAGGCCATGCAGGACAAACGCGCTCCCGCCATTGACGACAAGCACCTGCTGGTATTGCTGGCGCAGTGTGACCAGATTGTCGGCAAGGTGCGCAAGCAGGCCGCGCAAAGCGGCGCCAGCGTCAGCCTCACCGTGCTGCTGGCGCGGCTCTCGCAGAACATTGCGCGGCTCAAGCTGCTGTTGCAGATGCTGGAGATACGGCCCGCACACGAACTCAATGAACTGCGCGTGCGCTTCTTCAAGGAAGTGGTGCGTGCCGAAAACCGCCGCAACAGCATCAGCGAAGTCTGGAGCCAGACCGTCGACCTGCTCGCGGCGCGCATCGTCTCCAATGCCAGCAAGGCGGGTGAGCAATACATCACCAGCGGCCGCAGCGAGTTCTTCCGTCTGTTCCGTTCGGCGATGGGCGCCGGCCTGATCGTGGTCGCGGCCTCCATGGCCAAGCTGGCGGTCTATGACCCGGAGCGCGCGCCGTTTCTGGAGGCGCTGACCTACAGCGCCATCTACGCGGTGGCATTCGTGCTGATGTACGTGTTCCACTTTTCGCTGGCGACCAAGCAACCGGCGATGACCGCGAACAGCATTGCGCAGGCCATTGAGTCCGCTGGCGCCGGCAAGCGGTTGGAGGTGCTCAGCGAAATCATCATGCGTACCTTCCGCAGCCAGTTCATTGCCGTGGTCGGCAACCTGGTGGTGGTGGTGCCGCTGGCCATCTACATCGCCAAGGTCATCTGG
>JBFJKG010000588.1:0-1599 GCA_041635075.1 Solimonas sp. | reverse complement strand
TGTACTGGCACGCGCGGGGCAAGGAATTCGACAAGACCCGCGAGCTGAACCTGTTCGACTGCATCGAATGCGGCTGCTGCGCGCAGGTCTGTCCCAGCCACATACCGCTGGTGCAGTACTACCGCTACGCCAAGACCGAAATCTGGTCGGCCGAGCGCGAGAAGCGCAAGGCCGATGCCGCCCGCGAGCGTCACGAGGCGCGGCAGATTCGCATCGAGCGTGAAGAACGCGAGAAAGAAGCGGCGCGCGCGCGCAAGAAAGCCGAGCTGGCGGCGCGCAAGGCAGCGGCGCAAGCCGTCGCACCGAGCACTGCACCGCTCGCCAGCTCCGCACCGGACACTGCCGATACTGATGACCCGGTTGCGCGCGCAATCGCCGCAGCGAAAGCCAAACGCGCGGCAGCCAACCCCGCCGACGCTACTCCCAGCACCGAGGCTGCACGCGACACGGCAGCGACCGGCGATGACCCGGTGGCGCGCGCCATTGCCGCCGCGCAAGCCCGGAAAGCAGCCAAGGCGGCAGGTGGTGAAGCCGCAGCAATACCCCGCGCGGACCAGGACGATACGGTAGCCCTCGCCATTGCAGCGGCCAAGGCCAGGAAGGCCGCAAAGGTAGCGGCGGATGCCGAGACCGCGAGTGTTGATGATCCGGTGGCACGGGCGATTGCGGCTGCCAAGGCCAAGAAACTGGCGCGCGAAGGCGCCGCCGGTGCCGGCCCGAGTGTCACGACCGCATCTGGCACCGACAATGACCCGGTCGCCCGAGCGATTGCAGCCGCCAAGGCCAAGAAGCGGGCGCGCGAAGCTGCGCCCGCCACATCAGCTGGAACCACCAGCGACGATGATCCGGTGGCGCGCGCGATTGCCGCAGCCAAGGCCCGCAAGGCGGCAAAGGATGCTGCCGCCGGGAACGAGGATTAAGGCCACCGATGAACCGCCTGAGCTCGCCATTCCTCCCTGTACGCACCAGCGTGAGCGCGGTGATGCGCGACGTGCTGATCGCGCTGGTTCCCGGCGTACTGATCTACACCGCACTGTTCGGGATCGGAGTGCTGCAGCAGCTGTTGCTGGCAATGGCCAGCTGCTGGGTGATCGAGGCACTGGTGCTGCACCTGCGCAGCAAACCGCTGCGCCCGTTTCTCACCGATGGCAGCGCCCTGCTGACCGGTGCCCTGCTGGCGCTGTCATTGCCACCCGGAGCGCCGTGGTGGATCGCGGTGGTGGGCAGCATGGCCGCCATGTTGCTTGGCAAACACCTGTATGGCGGCCTCGGCAACAACGCCTTCAATCCGGCGATGGTCGGATTCGTGGTGTTGCTGATTTCTTTCCCGGTACAGATGACCGCCTGGCCTGCGATGCAGCCGTTATGGGCCAGCGCCGCAGACGCCGTCAGTGCCGCCACGCCACTGGATCACGTACGCACGCAGTTGGCACTGCATCGCACGCTGGGAGAAATTGGCGATGACGGTACCTTCGGCCTGTTGGCCGGACGCGGCTGGGAATGGGTGGCCCTGGCGTGGCTGGCCGGCGGTCTGTTCCTGTTGTGGCGCCGGCAGATTCGCTGGCAGATTCCGGTAGGTGTGTTGGTCGGCATTTTGCT
>JBFJKG010000587.1:0-1603 GCA_041635075.1 Solimonas sp. | reverse complement strand
GGGCTGCGCTGGCTGACCACACGCTTTCCGTGGAGCCTGCAGGCGATTGCGCTGGCAGGCGCGCTGTTCCTGATCTGGATGGGGACACAAGCGCTGCGCTCGGCCCCGCAAGCCGGCCCACAGGAGTCCGCCTCACCGAGCCCCGTCGCGCCGCCAGATACGGCCTGGCATCGCCACTACCTGATCGGGCTCGTCACCAATGTGCTGAATCCGAAAGCGACCCTGTTCTTCGTTGCGTTGTTCACCACGGTCGTCAGCGGCCCGGTGTCGCCGCCGATGATGATCGCGCTAGGTGTTTGGTTGCCACTCTCGACCTTCACCTGGTTTGCCTCGGTTGCGCTGCTGTTGTCCCATGCCGGTCTGCGTGCTGGCCTGCGGCGGCATGCTCACCAGCTGGACCGCATGATGGGGCTGATCCTGGTGCTGCTGGGCACCGCGGTGATCGTGCGATCACTGCAGCCCTAGGCGCGACCAAAGAAAAAGCCCCCAGCGGGGGCTTTTTCAGATATGGCGGAGAGAGAGGGATTCGAACCCTCGATACGGTTTGCGCCGTATACACGCTTTCCAGGCGTGCTCCTTAAACCACTCGGACATCTCTCCGTAAGCAGTCAATTCACCCCGCCAGACCGCGCGGGGCGCGAATTATAGCGGCTCAAGGCTGCGTGGGTGCAGCCTCTTTTGCGTCCGCTGCAGGCGGGTCCGGCGGCATCCGTGGCGGCACGTCCAGGCACTCGACCTGCGTGCTGCCGGCGGCATCCGTCTCGGTATACGCGTAGGGCACCGACTTTTCCGGCGCAGGGGGGATACGCAGCGCCGACGGCGACTCCGGCCACTTGAGCCCTTCAGTCGGGGCCGGGGGCGGCAGAGTCTGCGCCCGCTGATAAGGGAGTTCCGTCTGGCAGTGGCGGTTCGAACCGCAAGCGGCCAGACCCAGCACCGCGATGACAACAGCAACGCGCAGCAGCATCAAATTGCTCCAGCAGCGCGCAAGGCATTGCGCACCGTTTCATAGTGGGCGGCATCCAGCGCGACCAGCGGCAGGCGCAGACCGGCGGGAATCTTGTTCATCTCGTTCAGCGCCCATTTCACCGGAATCGGATTGGGCTCGCAGAACAGATGCTGATGCAGGGGTTGAAGTTCCGCATCCAGTTCACGGGCGCGGACTGCATTGCCCGCCAGCGCTGCGGCGCACAGCTCATGCATCTTGCGGGGCGCGACGTTGGCGGTGACCGAAATATCGCCATGGCAGCCGGCCAGGATCGACTCGCACGCCGTGGCGTCGTCACCCGTGTAAAGCGCGAAATCGCGCGGCAGCCCCAGCGCCAGCAACGCCTCGATCCGCGACATCTCGCCCTTGGCTTCCTTCAGGCCGACGATGTTGCGGATCTGAGCCAGGCGCGCCACCGTGGCCGGCAACAGGTCACAGCCGGTGCGGCCCGGCACGTTGTAGAGAATGATCGGCAAATCGACTGCCTCGGCGATCGCCTTGTAATGGCGATACAGCCCCTCTTGCGGCGGCTTGTTGTAGTACGGCGTCACTAACAGCGCGGCATCCGCGCCGGCACCCTTGCCGGCCTGGGTCAGTTCAATGGCCTCGGAGGTC
>JBFJKG010000586.1:0-1605 GCA_041635075.1 Solimonas sp. | reverse complement strand
TTCCCGCAGTATCTGCGGTTGGGCATTGAACACCTGGTGACCGGCATCGACCACGTGTTGTTTGTGCTCGGACTGCTGTTGCTGGTGCGCGGCGGGCGTCGCCTGCTGCTGACGGTGACCGCGTTTACCCTCGGCCACAGCATCACCCTGAGTCTGGCAGTGCTGGACCGGGTACAGCTCAGCCCACCGCTGGTGGAACTGGGGATTGCCATCAGCATTCTGGTACTGGCCGGCGAACTGCTGCGTGGGCGACCCTCGGTGCTGGCCCGTCATCCGGGGTTGATGGCGGCCGGTTTTGGCCTGCTCCACGGGCTCGGCTTTGCCGGCGCGCTGGCACAGGTGGGTCTGCCGCAGTCGGACATTCCTCTGGCCCTGCTGGCCTTCAATCTCGGTATTGAGCTTGGGCAACTGGCGCTGGTGCTGGCCTGGCTGCTGGCGGCGGTGCTGTTGCGCCAGCTGGCGCTGGGTTCGCGGCCGGTGCTGCTGCGGCAGATGCCGGCGTATGTCATCGGCAGTTTGGCGGCATATTGGTGCTGGGAAAGGGCCTTGGATGTGCTCTAGACCTTGAAAAATGCTGCACTGCACAAAAATAGGGGGTAAGATGGACTTCTGCTCCTGGCAGCGAGGTTGGCTGGGGGGCGCACTGACGAGCGTGAGCTTGAGGAGGTAACGATGAAGCGTTTAATTGCGATGACCGTACTGCTGGCCGCCGCCGCGCAGGCAAGTGCCCAGACACCGGCCACAGCCACAGCAGATGTGAACGTCGACCCGGCCGCACAGAAGGTGCTGGAATGCATGCGCGGCAACGTGCCTGCGGCGGTGCTGGTCCAGGACTTCGAACTGATTTCCACTGATCACCGCGGCGAGACCACCACGCTGTCCGGCAAGCTCTATGCACAACGCGAAGTGCGTGAGGGCAAGGACAGCTTCACCCACGCCATGCTGCGTGTGGAACAGCCCGATCATCTCAAGGGCGCTGCCTATCTGGTGCGCCAGACCGACGACTACCTGCGCGACGGCATGTACGTGTACCTGCCCTCGGTGCGCCGCGTTCGCCGCGTGACCGGTACGTTTGCAGATGGCTCCCTCCTCGGGACCAGCTTCAGCTATTACGACTTCAAACAGTTGGCCAATGCCTTCGGCGATCTCAATGCCAAGGCCGAGGCCCGTGAATCCATCGGTACGCGACCGGTGCACGTGCTGTCGTTCTCGACGATGACCGGCGCCGAGACCCTGTATAACGGCGCCCGCGCCTGGATTGATACCCAGAGCTGCCTGCCGCTCAAGGTCGAGTTCCTGGAGAACGGCAAGCCGCGCAAGCGCCTGACGGCAAAGCCGGACGCGATCCGCCCCAATGGCAAGCACTGGTATCTGTCGCAGTCCGAGGTGGTGGATCTCAAGGACAACAGCCGCACGATCCTGCGGGTGACCAACCTCACCAGCGGCCAGAAGCTGCCAACGCGCTACTTCAATCCGAATACGTTCTACGTCGGTAACTGATCCGGCCGCGGATGCCGAGGGGCGCAGCGCCAGCCGCTGCGCCCCTTTCTTGTTTTTGGCCCCTGCATCCGGACGAACCGGGCGGCGCCCTGCTCTGACACAGTG
>JBFJKG010000585.1:0-1605 GCA_041635075.1 Solimonas sp. | reverse complement strand
GCCAATCTGCTGTATCAGGCGGAGCTGTTCATTCCCGGCGGCAAGACCTTTGCCAATCAGGCACGGATGTCGGCCGCCGGTATCCCGCAGGTCTGCGTGGTCCACGGGTCCTCTACCGCCGGTGGCGCCTACATGCCAGGCCTTTCGGACTATGTGGTGATGATCCGCAAGCAGGCCAAGGTATTTCTGGCCGGGCCGCCGCTGTTGAAGGCCGCTACCGGCGAGATCGCGAAGGATGAGGATCTGGGCGGCGCCGAGATGCACACCCAGATTGCGGGTACCGGAGAATTTCTCGCGGAGAACGATGCTGACGGCATTCGCATCGCCCGTGAGATCGTCAAGAACCTCCACTGGAACAGCGGTCGGCCGAAGCTGGAGCTGCTGCCGGTCCGTGCGCCGCTGTATGACGTCGAGGAACTCTGCGGCGTCGTGCCGCCGGACTATCGCAAGCCCTATGACTGCCGTGAAGTGATTGCGCGCTTGGTTGACGGCTCCGAGTTTCTGGAGTTCAAGAGCGAGTATGACCAGCAGACCATCTGCGGCCGTGCGGTTCTGCATGGACATCAGATCGGTATCGTCAGCAATAACGGGCCGATCACCACACGCGGTGCGACCAAGGCCGGGCAGTTCATCCAGCAGTGCTGCCAGTCGAATATTCCGATCGTGTACCTGATGAATACGACGGGTTACATGGTGGGTACCGAAAGCGAGCAGGCGGGCATCGTCAAGCACGGCTCCAAGATGATTCAGGCCGTGGCCAATGCCACCGTGCCGCAGATCACGATCGTCATGGGCGGCTCGTTCGGGGCCGGCAACTACGGCATGTGTGGCCGTGGCTTTGGCCCGCACTTCATTTTCGCATGGCCCAACTCACGCACTTCCGTCATGGGCGGTGAGCAGGCCGCTGGGGTCATGGACATCATCACCCGCGAGAAGTGGCTCAAGCAGGGCAAGGTCATGTCCGAGGCAGACGAGAAGATGCTGGGCATGATCCGCCAGAACATCATTGATCAGTTCGACAAGGAGTCACATGCGTTCGCAGCCACCGCGCGGCTGTTCGACGATGGCCTGATCGACCCGCGAGATACGCGCAAGGTACTGGGCCTGTGCTTGTCGATCTGCCGCGAGGCCAAGACACGGCAGACATTCCCCAACAGCTTTGGCGTCGCTCGCCTGTAGGCGCGACGCGGAGAATCCTATGCAATACACGCACGAACATCTGTCGCTGTTTGAGACCACCAAGCAGTTTGTTGAGAAGGAAATCAATCCTCATGCGGCGGAATGGGAGAAGGCCGGTGTGTGGCCCGCACGCGAAGTCCTGAAGAAGATGGGCGATCTGGGGCTGCTGGGCATCAACAAACCTGAGAGCGTTGGCGGCCTAGGGCTGGACTACAGCTATCAGGTCGCGTTTGCCGAGGCGCTGGGCTACTGCAAGGTGGGCGGCCTGCCCATGGCCATCGGCGTGCAGACCGATATGGCAACGCCAGCGCTGGCGCGCTTTGGCAGCGACTATCTGAAGGAGAACTTCCTGAAGCCGGCGGTCGCCGGTGATCTGGTCGCCTGCATCGGCGTCAGCGAACCCGGAGCGGGATCGGACGTCGCCGG
>JBFJKG010000584.1:0-1609 GCA_041635075.1 Solimonas sp. | reverse complement strand
GGTTCTCCAGCGCCTCGAGTACCCGCGCACGGGATTCCTGCGCGTCGGCCACGCGCAGATTCTGGCTGCCAGCCATGCGGATGCCGAAGTCTTCAGGATGCAGGTCATACTCGCGCAGACTGCCGTCGCGCAGCTCGCCGACCATGGTGGCACCGCCGAGGGTGATCTCGTCCATGCCGTCCCGGCCCCAGACCACCATGGCATTGCGCACGCCCAGACGCTGCAGCACGCGCACCTGAATGCCCACCAGATCCGGATGAAATACGCCCATCAGGATATTGGGCGCATCAGCGGGATTGGTCAGCGGACCCAGGATGTTGAAGATGGTGCGCACCCCCATTTCCTTGCGTACCGGCGCTACCGCCTTCATCGCCGGGTGATGGTTGGGGGCAAACATGAAGCCGATACCGCAGGCATCGATACAGGCGGACACCTGCTCAGGTTGCAGGTCGATCACCGCACCCAGCGCCTCCAGCACATCTGCGCTACCCGACTTCGATGACACGCTGCGATTGCCGTGCTTGGCCACACGCGCGCCGGCCGCCGCGACCACAAAGCAGGACGCCGTCGAAATATTGAAGCTATGGGCGCCGTCGCCGCCCGTGCCCACCACGTCAACAAAATGCGGGTGGGGGGTCACCGTGACCTTGCGCGACAGCTCTCGCATCACCTCTGCTGCCGCTGCAATCTCGCCAACAGTTTCCTTTTTGACGCGCAGGCCGGTCAGGATTGCAGCGGTCATCACCGGGGACACGTCTCCCCGCATGATGCTGCGCATCAGCTCGATCATCTCATCGTGAAAAATCTCGCGGTGTTCGATGGTCCGTTGCAGGGCTTCTTGCGGCGTCAGTGCCATCAGTGCATCTCCAGGAAGTTCTTCAGCAGGGCGTGGCCATGCTCGGTCAGTATCGACTCGGGGTGAAACTGCACCCCCTCCAGCGGCAAGGTCTTGTGTCGCATGCCCATCAGCTCGTCAATGCTGCCGTCGGCATGCTGCGTCCATGCGGTCGCTTCGAAGCAATCGGGCAGTGTGTCCTTCTCCACGATCAGCGAGTGATACCGGGTCGCTGTATACGGTGTGGGCAACCCACGGAACACACCTGCGCCGTTATGGTGGATCTGACTGACCTTGCCGTGCATGACCGCTCCGGCACGTGCCACCGTACCGCCAAACGCCTGCCCGATGGACTGATGCCCAAGGCAGACGCCAAGGATCGGAAACTGGCCGTGCAGGCGCTCGATCAGTTCCAGGCATATGCCGGCCTCGTTGGGCGTGCACGGTCCCGGCGACAGCACGATGTAACGGGGCTTGAGCGCGGCAACCTCGTCAACCGTGATCTGGTCATTGCGGTGCACACGTACCTCGGTCCCCAGCTCGCCGAAGTACTGCACCAGGTTGTAGGTGAAGCTGTCGTAGTTGTCGATCATCAGCAGCATGTCAGCGGCCCCCACGTCCAGCGCTCTGCGCCTGCTCCACGGCGCGCATCATGGCCCGTGCCTTGTTCATGGTCTCGTCCCACTCTGACTGCGGCACTGAGTCCGCAACGACGCCGCAGCCGGCCTGTACGTGCACCTGCCCGTCCTTTATCACTGCTGTGCGGATCGCGAT
>JBFJKG010000583.1:0-1613 GCA_041635075.1 Solimonas sp. | reverse complement strand
GCGACCGACCCGCAAGCAGAAGACGGTTGCGGGGATTGTCGCGCTGATCTGCGTGCTGCCGTATCCCTACTCGGCCAGCGGCGATTTCGATGTGCTGCCCAGCGACCGAGCCGACGTGCGTGCGCTGGTGGCTGGCGATGTACGAGAAGTGCTGGTGCATGAAGGCGACCTGGTCGCCGCCGGGCAGGTTATCGCGCGTCTGGACGACGCGGCTCAGCGCGCCAAGCTGGCCGCCGCCGAATCCGAGCTGGCGCGGCTTAGCGCCGATCTGAGCCTGCTCAACAAGGGCGCCCGGGCGGAGGAGATCGAGGTGGCGCGTAGCCGTGTCGCGACCGCCAGGGCCAGCGCGGAGCTGGCTGAGAGCAACGCCAGACGCGTGGCTACTGCCTACCGTGGAAAATCGGTCACGCCGCAGGAGTACGAGCGTGCGCGCGGTGCGGCCGACGTCGCCAAGCAGCAGCTGATGGAGGCGGAGCGCCAACTGGAATTGGTCAGCAGCCCGGCACTGAACGAACGGATACTGGGCCTCGAGGCCGAGGTCAAACGCGCCAGCGCGGAGCTCGACTATGCCCGGCAGGAACTGGGATATACCCGGATTACCGCGCCGATCGAGGGGCGCGTGGTGTCGTCGCAACTGCAGTTCGCGCGCGGCAACTATCTTGCGCGTGGCGACCTGCTGGCCACCATAGAAAATACCGCCGAGCTGTTTGCCGATATCCGCTTGCCAGAGTCTTCGATCGGCGACATCGAGCTGGATGCAGAAGCCTCACTCAAACCCTGGGCCTATCCCGGCTCGTCATTCGAGGGGCATGTGCGCGCGATCGCGCCCGCGGCCGAGCAGGGCGCCTACGGCAAGGTGGTACGTGTGCAGGTGGTGCTGGCCGCGACCGATGGTCGTCTCAAGACCGGGATGACCGGTAACGCCAAGATCGACGCCGGCTGGAGCCTGACCGGCTTGGTGTTCACACGCGCGATTGCGCGCTTTCTGTTTGTCGAGCTGTGGTCCTGGATTCCGTGAACGACGCCGCCGGCGGCCTGCGCGAGGCCGACTTTCGACTGACCTGCGACAGCGGGTTCGGCGATGGCTGGAACCACTACGCGCACAGCATGGCCGCGTTTCGCGGCAAGCTGTATGTCGGCACCTCCAGAGGCACGATGGCGGCACTGCGCATGGGGGATCCGCCGCCACGCATGCGGCCGTGGCCAATCGAGGCCCCGGATGATCTCTACGACATCGACCGGCGCGCCGAGATCTGGGCCTATACCGCCGAAACCGATACCTGGGTGCGGGTCTACCAGTCGCCGCATGTTGTCGGCAGCAACGGCCGCAGCGATGTTCCCAGTTACATCAGCTTTCGCGGCATGAGCGTGTACCAGGGGCCGGCCGATCGTGAGCCCTGCCTGTACGTTTCGGCGTGGTCACCACATACCGCGCATGCGCCGGACATCCTGCGCAGCGAAGATGGCCTGCACTTTGCGGCGGTGCCGCGCCCTGGGTTCAGTCCTTCGGTGCGTGCCTGCCGCACGCTGCAACCGTTTGATGCGCGCATGCACATCAGCCCCACGGCCTCCGGTTCTGCCAAAGGCTTTCTGCAGGACATCAGCTCGGAGGC
>JBFJKG010000582.1:0-1614 GCA_041635075.1 Solimonas sp. | reverse complement strand
GACTATCAAGACGCAATGAACCTGGTGGAGACGCTGATCCGTGACGCGGCGCTGACCGTGAACGGTACCGGCAAGCTCAGCTACCAGGGGCGCGACTACGATCTGGAGCAACCGTTCAATCGCTGGACGATGAGCGAGTCGGTGCAGCGCTTCAATCCGGATTTTGATGTCAGCCGCCTTGGCGATCGTGACTATCTGGCGGCTTTCGCGCGCCAGGTCGGGGCCGATGCCAAACCCGCGTACGGGTGCGGCAAGCTGCTGACCGAGATTTTCGAGAAAACGGTCGAAGCCAAGCTGCTGGATCCGACCTTCATCACCGAGTACCCCACCGAGGTTTCGCCGCTGGCGCGCCGCAATGATCTCAACCCCGAGGTCACCGATCGCTTCGAGTTCTTCGTCGGTGGCCGTGAGGTCGCCAACGGATTCTCCGAGCTCAACGACGCCGACGATCAGGCCGCTCGCTTCAAGGCGCAGGTAGTGGCCAAGGACGCCGGCGATGACGAGGCGATGGTTTATGACGCGGACTACATCCGCGCGCTGGAGTACGGGCTGCCGCCTACGGCTGGCGTGGGTGTCGGCATCGATCGCCTTGTGATGTTCCTGACGGATTCAGCCAGCATCAGGGACGTGCTGTTGTTCCCGTCGATGCGGCCGGAAGCCTGAGTGATGGAGCCGGTGCGGCGTTCGCAGACCTACGCCGAGACTCCGCGCCGCTGGATTGTGGTGATGGGTACGATCGTCGCGATCGGCCCGATGTCGATCGACATGTATCTGCCGGCGCTGCCGGCGATACAGCGGCATTTTGGCGCTGACACCGGCACCACCCAGCTGACGCTGGCATTGTTCTTCCTGGGCTTGTCGGTGGGCCAGATGGTGTACGGGCCGCTGTCGGATCGCATTGGTCGTCGCGGCCCGCTATTGTTTGGCCTGCTGCTGTACGCCGCTGCGTCAATTGGCTGCGCGCTGGCACCCAGCATGGAAGCCTTGATCGGTCTTCGTCTGCTGCAGGCATTGGGCGGCTGCGCCGGCATGGTGATCGTGCGCGCGATGGTGCGGGATCGCTTCGAGCCGCAGGACATGGCGCGCATCCTCTCAGCGCTAGTTCTGGTGATGGGGGTGGCCCCGATACTGGCACCGATGGTCGGCGGACAGGTGTTTGTGTGGCTGGGCTGGCAGGCAATCTTCCTGGTGCTGGCCGGGTTCGGACTGACGTGCGCTGCAATGGCGTGGCGATATCTGCCGGAGACGCTGGCGCAGTCAACCGCGGTCAGTGTGGGCTCGGCGATACGCGGCTACGCACGTCTGCTCGGGCACCGCCGATTCATGGGCTATGCGCTGTCTGGCGGCATGGCGCAGAGCGGCATGTTCGCCTACATCTCGGTATCGGCGTTTGTCTTCATCGATCACTACGGCCTGTCGCCGACGCAGTTTGGCTGGTTGTTCGGCACCAACGCTGCGGGTTTGATTGCGGCCTCGCAACTGAATGCGCGCCTGCTGCAACGGCTACCAGCCCAGCAGGTGCTGCGCGCGGCGCTGGCCACCAACGCCGCTGCAGGGTTGACGATGCTGGCTGCGGTGCTCGCGGGTCTTGGCCTGTGGGGCGTGCTGGTGCCG
>JBFJKG010000581.1:0-1623 GCA_041635075.1 Solimonas sp. | reverse complement strand
TCACGGCATGCTGCTGGTGGGTCTGCCGTTCACAGAGCCGGCCATGAACACCACGCGCAGCGGGGGCACGCCGTATGGCGCATCTCATGTGGCCGGGATCGGCCATCAGCCGCAGCCCTTGAGCACTGACGAGGAGGTGCTATGCGAAGCCCTGGGTCGGCGCGTTGCTCAGATCGCGTTGAGGCTGGCGCCGTGAAGCGCCCCTTGAGCCTGTACATGCGCATCAGCGCGTTGACGCTGCATCTGGCGCTGTTCATCGTCATGTTGTCTGATGCACAAGGGCCGTTAGGTCTGATCGGTGCCTTTGTGCTGCTGTTGCCGCTGCCGGGACTGCTGCGCGGAAGCGAGTACACCCATGCCTGGGCCAGCATGCTGGTGGCGTTCTACTGTGCGTTGTGGCTGGCGGAGGGCTGGGCCGAACTGTCGGCACGAGGCCCCGCCTTCACGCTGGCGGCGCTGGCCGCATTCGACTTCGTCAGTCTCGTGCTTTATGTGCGGCTGCGGGCGCGAGAACGGACTGCACAAACGGCAGGGTGAGCCGTCGCTTTGCGCTGAGTGCGGCGCGGTCCAGCTGTTCCAGGGCAGATAGCAGGGGGCCGGCGCCTCGCGCCTGGGTGTTCAGCAACCATCGCGCAACGTCGTCTGGCAGCGCCAGACCCTTGGCGGTCGCGCGCCGGCGCAGGAGATCGAGCAGATCGATATCCCCAAGCAGCCTCAGTCCGAACGCCGGTAGAGCCGACATGCGCGTGCGCAGGTCCGGCAGCGCCAGCTCTAGCCGGTCCGGCGGTGCAGTGGCGGAAAGCAGCAGTGCGCGGCCCTCGCTGCGGCAGGTGTCGAGTACGCGCAGCAGCGCCAGCGCCCACTTGCGATCACTCCCGACGGCGTCGACGTCATCCAGACACAGCAGTGGGGCCTGACCGCTGCCGCCTTCGAAGATTTCCGGGCCGAGTTCGCGCAGGGTTGCCAGCGGCCAGTAACGCCCCCCCCGCGCGCGGCAGACGGCCTGCAGCAAATGCGTGCGACCACTGCCGGCCGGGCCGAACAACAGCGCCGATCCGCGGGACTGTCGCAGGGTGGTGACGACATCCGCGTTCGGCCCGGCGACAAAGGTGTCAAAGCTCGCCGTGTCTCGCAGCTGCACGGGGAGCGGTAACTGCGAGCCGATCACGAGGGGTCGGTGGGTGCGGCCGGCATGTCGGCAGTGTTCTCGGGTGGCAGCGGCTCGGCGGGCGGCGCATCAGCCTGATAAAGCGGGCTGGCCAGCCACTGCTGCATGGCATACCGCAGCAGCACCGCGATCACGGCGGCGGCCGGCAGGGCCACGAGGACGCCGATGAATCCGAACAACTGCCCGCCCGCCATGATGGCGAAGATCACCGCGACAGGGTGCAGCCCGATGCGATCACCGACCATCCACGGCGTGAGGATGTTGCTTTCCAGAAACTGCCCCACCGCGAACACTGCGCCGATCCACAGCAGCGAAACTGGATCCTGTGTCTGTACCAGCATGGCGACGCCCGCAGTCAGGATGCCGACGATCGCGCCCAGATATGGCACAAAGCTGATCAGACCTACGATCACGCCGACCAGAAGGGCCAGGTCGAGACCCGCCATCCACAGCGC
>JBFJKG010000580.1:0-1630 GCA_041635075.1 Solimonas sp. | reverse complement strand
GGCCTGAGGCTGCCAAGCACCGTGCGGCAGGCGCTGGAGCGTCGGCGCAGCGACAAGGCGCAGACCTCGTTCGAGGAGGGTCTGCTGAAGTTGCTGGAGGGCAACTGGAAGCGCGCTGAGGTGGAGCTCGTGCGCCGCGCTGCCGATCACCATGCTTCGCACCTGAACTATCTGGCGGCAGCTCGCGCAGCACAGCGCATGGGGGCCGGAGATCGGCGCGATCATTATCTGCGTCTGGCCGCCGAGTCGGCACCGGAAATGGAATTCGCGACCTTGCTGACCCAGGCAGAACTGCAGCAGGAACGCGGTGAGTACGCGCTGGCGCGGGACACGGCCTTGAAACTGCGCAATCTGGATCCGAAGCATCCCTATGCGGTGGAGTTGCTGGCCGAGAGCTATCACGCGCTCGGCGCATGGGAGGCCTTGCGCAGCCTGTTGCAGGATTCGGCAGCGCGCGCGCTGCTGGTTGATGAGCAGGCCCAGCAGTGGGCGATTCGCGCGTTGTGCGAGCGTCTGGCGGAGGAGCAGCGGGCCGCGCGGCTGGATCAGCTCAAGGCGCTGTGGTCGTCTGCCAGCAAGGTCGATCGGCAACAGCCCGATGTGCGACGTGCGTATGTACGCGGGCTAACCCGCCTCAATGCCCACGGCGAGGCACTGGCGCTGGTTACCCAGACGCTGGACAAGGAGTGGGATGCGGAGCTGGCGATGCTGTACGGCGAACTGCACGCGGGCGAACCGCTGACGCAGCTGGCTGCCATCGAGAACTGGCTGAACCGCTATGGTGAGCAACCGGAGCTGTTGGTGACTGCCGGCCGCGCCTGTCTGCGCAACCAGTTATGGGGCAAGGCACGCAGCTATCTGGAGGCAGTGGTCCGCGTTGCGCCTTCGGCAACCGCGTACCTGGAGCTGGCGCGCCTGTGCGAGCAGTCGCAGAACCCGGCTGAGGCACAGAAGTTCTATCGCATGGGGTTGGAGCTGGCAGCCGCGTCCAGCTGAAGCTGACCCGCCGCCCGGCTCGGTTGATCCAAATAAAAAGCCTGCCGCGCGAAGTGTGGTCGCGCGGCAGGCTTCTGTGTTTGCTGCGTCGGCGTCTCAGCGTGCCGAATGACCCTTGAGTTCCACCTTGACCTTCTCGTGTTCGGCCAGGCCGGCGTAATACTTGCGCAGGATGGCCAGTACTTCCGGGCGGCTGAACTGTGGGGGCACTTCGCCGTCCTCGCTCAGCAGCTTGCGCAGCTTGGTGCCCGACAGCAGCAGCCGATGCTCAGGATCATGCGGGCAGGTCTTGCTTGAGGCCATGCCTTCGCAGGCCGCGCAGTAGAAGGTCCAGTCGATCTTCAGCGGTTTGGTTTCCAGCGCATCGGCGGGTATTTCGTCGAAGATGTGCTGTGCATCGAACGGCCCGTAGTAATCACCGACACCCGCGTGGTCACGGCCGACGATCAGCCAGGCGCAGCCATAGTTCTGGCGGAACACGGCATGCAGCAGGGCTTCGCGCGGACCGGCGTAACGCATGTCCAGCGGATAGCCGGACTGGATCACGGTGTTCTTGACGAAGTACTTCTCGATCAGCGCGGCAATCGCGTCCTGGCGCACCTCGGCCGGGATATCGCCCGGCTTCAGCTTGCCG
>JBFJKG010000579.1:0-1631 GCA_041635075.1 Solimonas sp. | reverse complement strand
TGCGGTTAGGCGCAAAGCTGCAGACTGGGAACGCGCTGCGCCACCAGTTGATTCAAGAACGCATGCACGGCTTCAACTTCACCTAGCGACAGGCCGCGGACTTCGATCGCCGCGATCGCGCTGTCCTCGTGCGGCGTCACGCAGGTGGTACTGGTGGTTGGCAGGCGCAGGCCATGGTCCTCAAGCACGCCATGCGGCTTCTGCGCTTGTACGCTGCGGCCCACGACATGCCGCTCATGCGGGCCGAATCCCGCCTGATTGAGGCAGGCGGCGATGGAGCGCAGTTGTTCGCGATAGGCGCTGGCGCGTCGCCGCTCCTCGCTCAAGGCCTGAGAATAGGGTTGCAGCAGACGGCGCTTGAGATCCTGCGCTGCTGCCGTTGCCTCCCGGTTTGCCGATATGCGGATCGACAACTCGCGCCGGTAGCTGCGCTTGAACCCCAGTTCGTCGATCAGCGGCCAGCCGGCAGCCACGAACTCGATGTCCTGGCCGCGAACCTGGATGTCGATGCGCCCCTGATCCGGTGTGCGGATCGATTGCAGTCCAGCCGGTGAGGGGCTCAACACGTGGTCGCCGCCGAGGGTGTCGCAGAGCGTGCGGCACCAGAGGGTCAGCTTCGCATCGGTACTGGCCGCGGGGCTGGTGGTTCGAGGCATCGGCTTCACTCCCGCGGAGACAGGGCTCCGCTTTTGGGCTTGCTGATGACTATTCGGCACGGCGCGCCGCGGCGCGAGTCGTTTGCTGACCAACGGCGTTGCGGGGGCTGCGGACGGCGCGGCTACAAGGGCGAGGGACGACTGCATCGATGCGCTCCACTTTCTGAGGGGACCGCATCGTTATAAGCAGGCCTAGGCTCAAAACCCGAGCCTAAGCCTGTGGACGTTCAGCCGAAGTGGCAAACGTAGTGCAGCGTCTCCAGGGTCTCGATGTCGAAGGCCGAGTTGGCGCCCACCGAGAATGACTGTCCCGCGCTGTACTCGCGGGCGGTGGTTTCTCCGGCCAGGGTCACGCGGCACCGGCCTTCGAGCAGCTCCATGACCTCTGGCGCACCAGTGGTGAAGTGCAGGGTGGAGGGCAGGATCACGCCGATGCTTTTGCGGCTGCCGTCGGCCAGCAGCACGGTATGACTGACGCAGCGGCCGTCGAAGTAGACGTTGGCCTTCTTCAGTACGGAAACCTGATCGAACTGGCTCATGGCGGGGGTTTAGTCGATTTCGACCATCTGGAAGTCGGCCTTGGACGCACCGCAGTCCGGGCAGGTCCAGGACTCGGGGACGTCGGCCCAGCGGGTGCCAGGCTCAATGCCGTCGCTCGGGGCACCGGTCTCTTCATCGTAAACATAGTCGCAAATCAGGCAGCGCCACTTCTTGAACGGCATAAAAATCTCAGTGGAATCCAACGGGTTGAATAAAAAAGGCGGCGCATATTAGCCCATGGTGACCGGCTTGTTGATCGCGGCGGGGCGCCGCCGGCCGAATTGCGGGCAAAAAAATGGCCAGACGGGGGTCTGGCCATCAAGAACCCGGAATAGTTGGGGGATCCGGGTTGGGGGAGCAGGTTGCCTGTCCGGGGCTGGGTGCCGGGCTTTCGCCTTCGGAACCGCGCCATGCGGAAGCAGTGAGCGAACCTTA
>JBFJKG010000578.1:0-1640 GCA_041635075.1 Solimonas sp. | reverse complement strand
GCTGAGCGCTGAGCGCTGAGCGGTGACGCGGCCGGTGCGGCGTGGACGAGCGTTGCGGTTACACTACGCGCCCGTCCTCGTCCCCGTACCTTGAGGTGCCGCGGCTGCTTGCGCCGCGGAACTCGGTGCCCAGCGTTACTTCGTGCTCATGAATCCCCTCGAATGGCGTGCCGTACTCAGCCTTGGTGCCGTATACGCACTGCGGATGCTGGGTATGTTCATGATTCTTCCAGTGTTTGCGCTTTATGCAGGAACGCTGGCGGTGCCAGCGCAACCCTGGCAGATCGGCCTCGCTATTGGCGTGTATGGCCTGACGCAGGCATGCCTGCAGATCCCTCTGGGGATGGCCTCCGATCGCTGGGGGCGCAAGCCCGTCATCGTCTTGGGCATGCTGGTGTTTGCGTTTGGCAGCCTGGTCGCAGCGCGGGCCACCCAGATTGAATGGATCATAGTCGGCCGCGCGCTTCAGGGCGCGGGGGCGGTGTCCTCGGCGGTTGCGGCCTTGCTGGCCGACAGTACCCGCGACAGCGTGCGTACGATGGCAATGGCGATCCTCGGTGCCGGCATGGGCATGGCGTTCGTGCTGGCGCTGGTGCTGGGGCCCGTCATCTCGGGCTGGATCGGCGTTGACGGCATTTTCATGATGACCGCGGTGCTGGCCGTACTGAGCCTGCCGGTCATCGTTTACGCAGTGCCGACGCCGGCAGTCAACACCGAGGGAGAGGGCCAGCTTCGGGATGTTTTCGCCGACGCCCGGCTGGTGGATCTCAATATCGGCATCTTCCTGCTGCACGCCTGCATGACGGCCCTGTTCACGACGGCGCCGCTGGCGGTGGTGGCGACATTGCAACTCGAAGCGCCTGCACACTGGAAGCTGTATTTGCCGGTGTTGCTGCTGTCGCTGGTTCCGGTGTTTCCGTTGATCCGCTGGGCGTCCGACAACCCGCAACGCGGACCGCTGCTGTTCCGGTGTGCGATCGGTCTGCTCGCGCTGGCGTTGATCATGGCGCTGCTGGATTACACCGACCCCGCCATTCTGGTGCTGGCGCTGCTGCTGTTCTTCGTCGGCTTCAATTATCTGGAGGGCGCGCTACCGTCGCTGATTTCGCGCATGGCGCCACCCAGGCAGAAGGGTGCGGCGCTGGGGGCCTATGCCAGCAGCCAGTTCCTGGGTGCGTTTGCCGGCGGCGTGCTGGGCGGGCTGGCGCTGCAGCACGGTGGCACGGTGGGTGGATTTGCGCTGGCGGCGGCAATGCCGCTGCTGTGGCTGGCGTTGCTGTACCTGCGTCGCCGCGCGCCCGAGGCAGGAATTGCCTCGGGCGGCGTCGAGCACCCGCGATCGGGTTAGGCCTTATTTCATCGCCTGTTTGGTGACATTCGACGGCTCGAAATAGCTGCGATCAAAGCGCCGCTCCCGGGTTTCGGCCTCTTCGTTGTTCATCGAATAGGCGATGTAGCGGCCGGACTGCAGGTCGTAGGCGGTTTCCATCGCCGGGGGTCCGATGAACGGCTTGTCGTATGCCTGGAAGCCGTGCAGCTCCTGCCAGCGCCACAGCTGGTTGCGGTTGTCGTAGCAATCCACCAGCACGATCTGCCAGGAATCCTCGTCCACGTAGAACGTGCGGCGCTTGAACATGTGG
>JBFJKG010000577.1:0-1641 GCA_041635075.1 Solimonas sp. | reverse complement strand
AGCATTGGCCTGATCAGGCGGTGTATCTGGGGCCGCACATGCAGCAAGCGCACATCCAGTCCTTCATCCAGAGTGCCGGGGCCTTTCTTGCCGGGCCTCCTGATATCTCGTTCTGGCACCCGGTTGCGGCTGCGTAGCTGGACTGGTCAGGCTCCAGCCCAGGCGCTGCGAGCTGTTGGACGCGAAGGGGTTTTGTTCACGACGCGGCTGGAAGCACGGACGCAGTGCTGTAGTGGACCGCAACCCACGCTAATCTCAGGACGATCGTCGAACACCTGTCCGAACGGCCAGTAGCGGACTGCTGGCCGATTCGGCAGCATCACACTTGGGCAGCGCGTTGCGAGCACCCGCGGTGCGGGCACGCTTACTGGGTCTGCGGGCTTTCGGGGGTGGGGAATGCAGCACTTACTGGTGGCGGGCCTGGCGCTCGTTGACCTATGGGCGGCGGTTCCGCCGGCCGTGTTCATGAAGCTGGATCCACTGTTGACGGGCTTGGCTATCGGCCTTGGCTCGTCACTGGGAGTCACTGCCACGATTCTGGCGTGCTCCGGATTCAGGGGGTGGGTCACCCGGAAACTGGGGAGAGAGGGCTACATAGGGGCCCGGACTGAACGGTTTATGGTCAAGTACGGGACTCCTGGTCTGGGGTTGCTTTCCCCCGTGATCCTCGGCCCGGTGCTGACCTGTGCCGGCGCCATCGCACTCGGTGCAGACAGCCGGCAGATTGCCCTGTGGGGGTTGTTTGGCGTTTGGCTGTGGGCCTCAGTGATCGCGCTGGCACTGTGGCTAGGCTACGGCACCGCGATTGCCGCGGCAGCTGGTTCCTGATTTCGGGCCGGCGCAGGCGCGCACCCTGGTCGGTGCGCGCACGTTGATCTTAAGCCGGCCAAGGGTGCGCGGGCGTTCGTGAGCGGCTGCTACATCGAGTGTGGGCCGGTAGCTGTCACCATACATGAGGAGGAAAAATGGTCAGGCTGATGTTGATCTGCGTGCTGGTGATCTCGCTGGTCGGATGTTCAACGATGCAAGCGGTGCAGCCGGTGACAGCGTCCAGCGTGCGCTCCGAAATTGAAGTCGGGGACCAGGTAGAGCTGAGCCTCAAGGAGGGCAAAGCGCTGACGTTGACGGTAGTCCGTGTCACCGACGATGCCCTCTTCGGCACTGATGCTGGCGGCAGGAAGCTGTCGGCGAGGTTTGCAGACATTCAGGCGCTTCGGGTCAAGAGAACGAGTGCCCTCAAAACCGGCGGCGTGGTGATCGCGGCGCTGTATGTCGTGGGCGTGGCCGTCATCTACATGGCTGGTAAGGCGATCAGCGACAGCTTGAAGGATCGCGGCGACGATAACTGACGCAACCGGCATTCACAGTTTTCAGGTGTAGCCTCGACAGCGCGTAACGCTTGCCCGCAATGAAAAAATGCACAACGCTTCCTTCAGGGCATCGGCTGTCGTGCACGGCATGCGGCCCCGATGCCATGTGCGGCCGCCGCGGGTCGCCGCCCCTTTGGTTTGAGCCACGCTGAGCATCGCATGATCATTGTTTCCGGACGCATCTACGTTCGCACAGGCACTCGGGACCGGTTCCTGGCGCTCTCGGCTGAGGCGATGGCGCAGGCTCGGCGTACGCCCGGATGCCATGATT
>JBFJKG010000576.1:0-1642 GCA_041635075.1 Solimonas sp. | reverse complement strand
GTGCGGTGCCGCGACCTTGGGAATGCGCTGATGGCTCAGCGACTCGACATAGTTGTCGCCTTTGACCGCCTTGCCGCGCACCTCGTAGCTGTACTGTGGGTCGGTGACACCCTTGAGCCGCGCCGGCCACTCGCGCAGCAGTGTGATTGAGTCCTTGCTCAGTTGCTGCACCGCGCTGTTGTAGCGCTGGCGCAAGGTCAGCAACGAGCGGTCACCGCCGTCGGTCAGGTCGTCGGCGGCGTACAGGTCCAGCGGCTTGGGCAGCTTGTGGTCAGCGAGCTCGCTGAGCGCCTCCCACATAGACTGCGCCTTGTTGGCGGCCTCATCCTGGCGTTCGGCATCCTGGTTGATGCTGCGCCCGTTCTCCGCGATCTCGGCGAGGTAGCGGGTGCGGTTGCTGGGGATCAGCACCGTAGCGCGCGGCTCCTTGATGCTGGTATCCAACTCCGGTGTCCACTTGGCCTGAGGCAGCTTGAGCTTCTGCTGCAACAGCCGGCACAGATTCGCGAACATCCAGGTCACGCCGGGGTCGTTGAACTGGCTTGCGATCGTCGGATAGACGGGAACGTCCTCATCCCGGAGCTGGAAGGCGGTCCGGTTGCGCTTCCACTGCTTGCGGATGTCGCGCAGGGCATCCTCGGCGCCGCGCTTGTCGAATTTGTTCAACACCACCAGCTCGGCGAAGTCGATCATGTCGATCTTCTCGAGCTGGCTGGCAGCGCCGTATTCGCTGGTCATGACATAGACCGGGAAGTCCACGAGGTCCACGATCTCGGAGTCGGACTGGCCGATGCCGGCCGTTTCGACAATCACCAGGTCGTATCCCTGTCCGCGCAGAAAGCCGACACAATCCTTGAGCACGGTGTTGGTCGCGGCATGTTGGCGACGGGTGGCCATCGAGCGCATGAAGACGCGTGGGCTACGCAGCGAGTTCATGCGTATGCGATCACCCAGCAGGGCGCCGCCACTGCGGCGGCGTGTGGGGTCCACGGCCAGCACCGCGATTCGCATGCTCGGGAATGCCTGCAGGAACCGCAGCAACAACTCGTCGACCACCGATGACTTTCCGGCGCCGCCAGTGCCGGTGAAGCCGATGACGGGTACTTGCTTGCCCGCCAACTCCCATTCCTTGCGGCGCTTGCTGAGCTCTGTGTCGCTGAGCAGGCCCTCTTCTATGCTCGATAGCATCTGGCCAATGCTGATCTCATCGTCGATGCTGACGCGCCCGGGCAGCTGCGTCTGGATCCGCTGCCGATGCGCGCGTTGAACCAGGTCTTCGATCATGCCAGTAAGGCCCAGCTTGGCGCCGTCATTGGGATGGTAGATGCGCTCGACACCACTAGCGTGCAGGGCGGAAATTTCCTCGGGCGTAATGGTGCCGCCACCGCCACCAAAAACCCGGATGTGCCCGGCGTTCCGCTGCTCGAGCATCTGCACCATGTACGTGAAGAACTCGTTGTGTCCGCCCTGGTAGCTGGACAGCGCAATGCCATCGGCGTCTTCCTGCAGCGCGGCGCGGTCGATGTCCTCGACCGAGCGGTTATGCCCCAGGTGGATAACCTCGGCACCCGAGCCCTGAATCATCCGGCGCATCACATTGATGGCAGCATCGTGGCCGTCAAACAGGCTTGCAGCGGTGACG
>JBFJKG010000575.1:0-1644 GCA_041635075.1 Solimonas sp. | reverse complement strand
GTTCCCCCCAGTCCGGCGGCCAGCAGGAACAGGGCAGTGCGTGTAGGGGTGTGCAGATTCATCAGGGCTAGACTCCGGAGCAAGGGCGCGCGCGCCTCAGGGAATTGAAGGGCAGTGACCGTAAGCCCTGACCAGAGCTCTGATAACCCCGCAAACAGGGGGTCATCCGGCGATATCGCCGGCTCCCGCAAATGGGTGAGGCTGACTCACCACGGCTGGCCTAAGGTCTGTCCATCACCATCTGCCGTGAGAGCACTGCCATGACCGACCCCGTCCTGATTGAACGCCGCGCTGCGGTGCAATGGATCATCATCAATCGTGAAGAGCGGCGTAATGCGCTCAATGAAGAAGTGATTCGCACCATCGACCGCGCGATTCAGGACGCCATTGCCGGAGGCGAGGTGCGGGCCATCGTGCTGACCGGTGCCGGCGACAAAGCGTTCTGCGCGGGCGCCGATCTGGCCAAGAACGTCAAGGGTGGCGCTTTTGCCGTGGACTACGCGCGACCGAAGCACTACATCGTGGATCTGTTCAAGCGCCTGCAGGAATGCCCTCTGCCGGTGATCGCTCGCGTCAACGGTCACGCCATGGCCGGCGGTTTTGGTCTGCTCTGTGCCTGCGACATGGCGGTCGGTGCGGATGACATCCGCATCGGCACCACTGAATCCAAGATCGGCATGACGCCGATGATGATTCTTCCCTACATGCTCAGAATCCTGCCGCCACGCAAGCTGCAGGAGATGTGCATCACTGGCGAGCAGTTCAGCGCCAAGGACGCACTGGACTGGGGTGTACTCAGTTACATGGTGCCGCGCGCGGAACTGGACACCAAGCTCGACTGGCTGCTGGCGCGCATCGTCGACAAGTCGCCCACTGCGATACGTCTGGGCAAGCAGGCGTTCAACGCCACGCGTGACATGGGGCTGCGTGAGGCGCTGGAGTACGCGCAGGCGATGGTGCCGGTGATGTCCAGCACCCAGGACGCCAAGGAAGGCATGGCGGCCTTCCAGGAAAAGCGGCCACCCAATTTCACCGGCAACTGAGCCGGTCGAGCGGCGTTTGGTCTCACAGCGGGGGAGCAACGGCATGAAACAACAAGTACGTATCGGCTGCGGTGCTGGCTTCTGGGGAGATTCCGCGGAAGGCCCGAGGCAGCTGGTGGAGTCCGGAGAGATCGACTATCTCGTGCTGGATTACCTGGCCGAGATCACGATGTCGCTTCTGGCGCGCGCACGCGCCAAGGACCCTAACGCGGGCTACGCGACCGATTTCCCCGAGGTGATTGCGCGGCTGGCGCCGAAGATCAAGCAGCACGGCATCAAGGTTGTGACCAATGCCGGTGGTGTCAACCCGCAGGCCTGCAAGGCTGCCATTGAGTCCAGGCTGCAGGCGCTGGGTATCGAACTCACCGTCGGCATTGTCACCGGCGATGATCTGCTGCCGCGTGCTGCCGAGCTCAAGGCCCAGGACGTACGGGAGATGTTCAGTGGCGAACGCTTCCCAGACAAGCCCTGGAGCGTCAATGCCTATCTCGGTGCGTTTCCGGTAGCTGCAGCGCTGGGCGCGGGTGCCGATATCGTGGTTACCGGTCGCTGCGTGGATTCCGCCGTGGTGCTGGGCGCGCTGATCCATGAGTTTGGTTGG
>JBFJKG010000574.1:0-1654 GCA_041635075.1 Solimonas sp. | reverse complement strand
CACCCTGTCCATTCGGACAGCTAGTTTTTTGCCGGAACATGACTAGCCTAGGTAAGGCCGCCAAGTGGCGGTTCAGCTAGAAACGGAGGTTCAGTCATGAAGCCATTCATGCTTGCCGTAATGGCGATGGTGTTCTCGGCCCTGGCTTGGGCGGCACCAGTCAACATCAATACCGCAGACGCCAAGACGCTCGACAAGCTCGAGGGTGTGGGGCCGGCCAAGGCGGCCGCAATCATCAAGTATCGGACCGAGAACGGCGGGTTCAAGACTCCAGAGGACCTCAAGAAGGTTCCGGGTGTTGGCGACGCCATCTACGAAGCCAACAAGGCCGACATCAAGGTCAAGGATTAGCAACGGGGGCGGAGGGCTTTAGGCGGGCTATGCCCGCCTTTTTCTTGGGCCTCACGGTGTCGCAAGCGACGGCATCCTGAATATCATTGCGTTCGTATGCGACGATGATGACCCTCGACCAGGAGCGCCCGATGCTCGGCACCAGCAGTCTCAAGATCAGTCCCCGCGAGTTTCCAGCAGCCACGGAGGATGCGCCGCTGGCCGCCCATCCTGGTCGTGCGCTGGCGGTACTCGCCGGCGGGTGCTTCTGGTGTGTAGAGGCCGTGTACCGCGAGTTGGAGGGCGTGCTGCAGGTTGTCAGCGGCTACTCGGGCGGCAGCAGTGAGACCGCAGACTACAAGACCGTGTGCACGGGTCGTACCGAGCATGCCGAGGTGGTGCAGATCGCCTATGACCCGGCCCGCATCACCTACGGCCAGTTGCTGAAGATCTTTTTCTCGGTCGCGCATGACCCTACACAGCTAGATCGTCAGGGTAACGATGTCGGGTTTCAGTATCGCTCGGCGATTTTCCACGCTGACGAAGAACAGCGCCGCATCGCGGCCGCGTATATCGCGCAACTGGACGCAGCCGGTGTGTTTACTGCACCGATCGTTACGCGGCTGGAGCCACTGGCAGATTTCTTTGAGGCTGAGGCCTATCACCAGAACTATGCTGAGCTGCACCCTGATCAGCCTTATATCGCTGCGGTAGCGCTGCCCAAGGTCGACAAACTGCGCGCGTATTTTTCTGAGCAGTTGAAGTCCTAAGTCTCCGCGCTGGCACGCGTATTGCGATTCCCGGTGTAACGGGCTGCACACGATGACGACCCTTCGGCGTCACGCATGTGCGGCGCGACTGCTGCCCGGGAGGCCGCCATGTTCAACGTTTCTGCCGCACGCTGTGCGCTGGTGCTGTCTGCTGTCTTTTTCAATGCAGTTGCAGCCGCGCACGGGGCCAAGGCGGACGCGGCGCCAATCGCGGTGCTGGGGCTTGACGATCAGGCTTTCTGGAACGGCGGCACGATCGCGACGGCACGCGTGCCCAGCGCGGACTTCTGCGATGTGCTCGGGCCTTGCCCCCGCTATACGCTGAATCTCGCGCCGGGCGGTCGCCGTCTGAGGGTGGGACTTGATACACCGGATCGCAGCAACACCTTCGCGATCGAATTGCTGGACCCCAGCGGAAGCCTGGTGGCCAGCGAAACCAATGACAACCAGTTCAATTCGGAAGCCTTCGTGCTCGATCCAGAGCCAGGCATATGGACGGTCCGCATCCGCCCCGACGACGTTTCCGATGCTTCGTACCGCCTGCGGGCCAAGCT
>JBFJKG010000573.1:0-1662 GCA_041635075.1 Solimonas sp. | reverse complement strand
GCGCGAGGTGATTGCCGATGCGATCGAGACGGCGTGCTCGTCGCAGTGCATGGATGGTGTGCTGGTCGTCGGTGGCTGCGACAAGAACATGCCGGGCGCGATGATCGGCATGTTGCGCATGAACATTCCCGGCATTTTCGTTTACGCGGGCACCATCAAGCCGGGTCACTGGAAAGGGGTGCCGCTGACCATCGTGTCCTCGTTCGAAGCGGTGGGCGCGTTCCAGGCCGGCACGATGAACAAGGAGGATTTCGAGGGCATCGAAAAGAATGCCTGCCCGTCAGTGGGGGCCTGCGGCGGCATGTACACCGCGAACACCATGTCCAGCGCATTCGAGGCGCTGGGCATGTCGCTACTGGGTTCGTCGCAGATGGCGTCCCCGGATCCTGAGAAGGCGGATTCCGCGGGTGACTCTGCGCGCGTGCTGGTCGAGGCCATCCGCAAGGATCTGAAGCCTCGCGATATCGTGACCCGCAAAGCGATCGAGAACGCGATGGCGCTGGTCATGGCGACCGGGGGGTCAACCAACGCGGTGCTGCATTTTCTGGCGATTGCCCATGCCGCGCAGGTGCCGTTCACGATCGACGATATCGAGACCATCCGCCTGCGCACTCCGGTGCTCTGCGATCTGAAGCCCTCCGGCAAGTATGTCGCGGTCGATTTCCATCGCGCGGGTGGCGTGCCGCAGGTGCTGAAGATGCTGCTGGTCAACGGCCTGCTGCATGGCGACGCACTGACGATTACCGGCGAAACGCTTGCCGAGGCGCTGGCCGGCGTGCCGGAGCAACCGCGAGCCGATCAGGACGTGATTCGTCCCTTCACGAAGCCGATGTACAAGCAGGGCCATCTGGCGGTGCTCAAGGGCAATCTCGCGCCGGAAGGTGCAGTCGCCAAGATCACCGGGCTGAAGAATCCGGTGATCACCGGACCGGCGCGGGTCTTCAACTCGGAAGACGAGTGCATGGCCGCAATCATGGCCGACTCGATCAAGGCCGGCGACGTGCTGGTGATTCGTTATGAAGGCCCCAAGGGTGGCCCCGGCATGCGCGAGATGTTGGCGCCGACGTCGGCAATCATCGGCAAGGGCCTGGGCGAGAGCGTGGGTCTGATTACCGACGGCCGTTTCTCCGGCGGCACCTGGGGCATGGTCGTGGGCCACGTGGCGCCGGAGGCGTTCGTCGGCGGCACCATCGCACTGGTTGAGGAAGGTGACAGCATCACCATCGATGCGCTGCAGCAGCTGATCCAGCTGAACGTCGACGACGCGACACTGGAACAGCGTCGCAGCCGCTGGAAACAGCCTGCGGTGCGTTACTCGCGCGGTGTTCTCGCCAAGTTTTCGCGGCTGGTCGGCAGCGCCGCGCAGGGCGCGGTCACCGACTAGGCGCCGCGGACAGCCACCAGGTTCAGCAGCGTCTCTTCACGGTCTGTCTTGGGGCGGATGCCAAAGCACCGCTCCAGCAGGCCGAGGTCGGCGCGACTCCACCACAGATAGGGGTAGGAGATCGACTCTGAGTTGATCTCGAAACCTGCGCTGCGGAGCATGGCCAGGAACTCCGGCGCGCTGCGCTGTACGTCCATCGGGTGCCGGAACAGCAGGCGGATGATCCAGGAATGGATGTAGGCGCGGGTGGACTCCGCAAACAGCAGCACGCCACCTGG
>JBFJKG010000572.1:0-1663 GCA_041635075.1 Solimonas sp. | reverse complement strand
GTTCGCGACCGATATCGAGCGGCTGAAAACCCTGCGCGCCGCGGCCGGTATGTCGGTGAACTGAGCGGCGGTCTAGCCGTGGATCAGGGTGCCAATGCCCTGATCGGTGAACAGTTCCAGCAGCACTGAATGCTGCAGGCGCCCATCGATGATGTGCGCGGTACGTACGCCACTGTTGACGGCATCCAAGGCATATCGAACCTTCGGCACCATGCCGCCGGAGATCGTGCCGTCAGCGATCAAGTCTTCTACCTGAGGCACCGTCAGTCCGGTCATTACGCGCTCCTGTCGATCAAGCACGCCGGGGGCGTTTGTCAGGAAGATGATCTTTTCGGCTTGCAGCACTGAAGCGAGCTTGCCCGCCGCAACATCCGCATTGATGTTATAGGCCTCACCCGACTCGCCGAAGCCCACCGGTGCGATCACCGGGATGAAGCCTCCGGCCTCCAGGTGATTGACCACGCGCGGATCGATTTTTTCGATCTCGCCAACCTGACCCAGATCCTTGCCGCCGGTGAGCAGCATCTTGCGGGCGCGGATCAGTCCGCCGTCCTTGCCGGTCAGGCCGACGGCGCGTCCACCCTGCTGGGCAATGGCGCTGACCACGGCTTTGTTTACGAGGCCGCCGAGCATCATCTCGACGACATCCATCGTGTCGCCGTCGGTGACGCGCATGCCGTCGATGAATTCGCTTTTCTTGCCCAGCCGTTCCAGATGCGCGCCAATCTGTGGGCCGCCGCCGTGGACGACCACCGGATTCATGCCGACCAGTTTCATCAGTACGATGTCGCGCGCGAACGAGCCAATCATGGTGTCGTCCTTCATCGCGTTTCCACCATACTTGACGACGATGGTCTTTCCCGAGAACCGGCGAATGTATGGAAGCGCCTCGGTCAGGACGCGGGCAATATTCTGTGCGCTGGAGTGATCAATGGGCATGATGCGACTCAATGTTTGCCAGTGCTGCCGAAACCGCCGGTACCGCGCGCGCTGCTCTCGAATTCGGGAACGACTTCAAACGCTGCCTGCACCACCGGCACGAATATCAGTTGCGCGATGCGCTCGCCCGGCGTGATGGCGAACGAAGTCTGCCCACGATTCCAGCACGAAACCATCAGCTCGCCCTGGTAGTCGGAATCGATCAATCCGACTAGGTTGCCGAGCACAATGCCGTGCTTATGCCCCAGGCCGGAGCGTGGCAGGATCATCGCAGCCAGGTTGGGGTCGCCGATGTAGATGGCGAGTCCGGTCTTGATCAACGTGGTCTGTCCGGGCTCGAGATTCAGCGGCGCATCAAGCATTGCGCGCAGGTCGATACCGGCCGCCCCGTCGGTGGCATAGGTCGGTAACGGAAACTCGCTGCCGACGCGCGGGTTGAGGATCTTGAGCTGTATGTTTTTCTTCATGTTCGGGTTAGCGGCCGGTTCGCCGGCGTAGAGGTTTCGCTAGGCGCGGTAGCGACTGGCAATGATCTGGGCCAATTCGCGGGCAAGCTCGATTTTGCTGGCGGTGCCCAATTCGCGTTCGCCGCCGGACCAGAACAGGTGCAGCGCGTTGTCGTCGCGGTCAAAGGCGCGCCCTTCGCTGACCCAGTTTGCGGCAATCAGATCGAGCTTCTTGCGAGCCAGCTTGTCGCGGGCATGTTGTGCCAGCTTCTCGGTTT
>JBFJKG010000571.1:0-1664 GCA_041635075.1 Solimonas sp. | reverse complement strand
CGCGTCGGTCAGTTGCTGGACGGCGGTAGCTCCGGCATCGGCTACGACCAGATCCTGCATCACGTCACCCATAACCACAGCTCGGCCTATTCATCGACGCTGGCAGTCGGTTTGTTCCTGTTTCAGGACGTGTTCGACGCGCGCTTTTTCGAAAATCAGGCGCGGCAGATGGCCGCCGCCATCGAGCAGGCGGCCGCCAATCTGAAACCGGCGCGCATGGGCGCCACCGAGATTCACCATCGCGTCTACAAGGGCAATGTGGTGCGTCTGGCGACTGCTATCGACGGTACCCCCGCAGGCTATCCGCTGGAGTACAACGATCATGGCCTGGTCGTGATCCGTTTTGATGACCTCAGCAATCCGGCGCAGCCGCAGCCGCTCGCGGTATGGGTCAACTGGGGCGAGCACCCGGAAAGCCTGAACTCGCATGATCTGCACAGCGCCGACTTCCTGGGGCCACTGGAGCGTTTCGTCGAGCGTGATCTCGGGGTGCCGCTGGTGTTCAGCCAGGGTGATGTCGGCAGTGCCGAGAACACCGGCGATGCCAGCGAGCTGCTGGATGACAAGGCCAATATCTGTGGCGAGTGGGCAGGGGGTGAGGCGCAGCCGGCGCGCAATGAATGTGCGTTCGGCGAGGGCACGCTGCGTGACTGGAACCACAAGGGCTACGTGCAGACCGAGCGCAACGTCCGCTATCTGGCGGACGATATCGCCAAGGCGTGGCGGCAGATTGGTACCGGTGCCGCGCGGGTGCCGTTGGCCGCCGATTTCGATGTGGACTACCGCAACGCCTGGGTGCCGGGGCCGCTATCCCATCCGGTGCCGACTGTATCCAACTGCAACACCGAGCTGACCCTCGGCGGCGATGTCGGCGTGCCGGTACTCGGCTTGCCGGATTGCTCGCGCAACGGCGTGCCGGGAGACAGCCCGCTGACCGGCGTCACGGCGATGGTCTATGCCACGCTCAAGGCCGAGGGCGTTCCGGTACCTGACCATTACAGTGGCCCCGGCGTGGCGGCGGTAGAAGAAAACCTGCGCCTGCGCCTGCAGACCTTCCGCCTTGGTGAAATTCTGCTGGCCTCCTGCGCCTGCGAAGCGCAGGTGGACCTGATCCTGAATCTCGAATCGCGGCTCAATGCGGTAGCCGGAGATATCTACGCCGGCTTCGACTGGGCCTGCCTGCTGCCGGAGTTTCGCGACGATCCGGCCTACGTGCAGGCTTGCGCGCTGCAGAAGCGTTACTTTGATCCCGACGACCCGCAGAACAATGCCGACCGCATTGCCGGCGACAACTTTGCCCCTGAAGCCATAGCGCATATGCGCGCGCAGGTGCACAACGACGCGCGCGGCTGGGATGCGATGGAAAATGCGCTGTCGGCGGAGACCGAGCCGGCGGAACTGGACGCGATCTACGGAAACTTCACCCGCGAGGAAATTCAGGATCTCGGTGTGCCGGGCTACACGCTCGCTGTCGGCATCGGCCACGCCGGCGACTATAACGGCTATACCGTCAGCTATCGCGAGTACATGAGTCGTGACAGCTACCGCAAGGCGTTGACGGCCTACGGGCCCCACACGGCGGACTATATGGTCACGCGTCTGGTGCGTATGGCGGCCGCGCTGCAGGGTGGGCCAGAACTCGCGCCGGAACCGCTGGACCTGGT
>JBFJKG010000570.1:0-1668 GCA_041635075.1 Solimonas sp. | reverse complement strand
GCGGCTGGGGCCGGGGGTGTGTTATCGCCTGTGGAGCCGCGAACAGCACGCCAGTCTGGCGGCACACGACACCCCTGAAATGCTGGCGGTGGACCTGACACGCTTCGCTCTGGAACTCGCCGCCTGGGGTGTCAAGGACCCCGCGCAACTGGCTCTGCTGGATCCACCGCCAGCGACCCTGTGGAGCTATGCGCGTGAGCGCCTGCGCGAGCTCGCTGCGATCAATGACGATGGGCGAATCACCGAGCACGGCCGTGCGCTGGTGCGCCTGCCGCTGCCTCCCAGGCGTGGGCACATGCTGTTGCGTGCCGCCGAACAGGGCCTGGGTGGCTTGGCGGCCTGGGTGGCCGCGGTGCTCGACGAGCGGCCGCGCGGCAGCAACGATCTGGTGCAGTTGGTTCAGGGCTATCTAAGCGGCCGCGCCGAGCCGGCAGCTCAGCGGCGGGTGCGTGAAACCGTACGCCAACTGGCGCGTCTGGTGGATGCCGGGGACCCCTCAGCTGGCGCTGAGGCTGAACTGGCGCGAATCGTGGCGTGGGGCTACCCGGAGCGGGTTGCGCTGCGCCGGACCGGGGTGCGCGGGGTGCGCGAAGTGGCCTATCTGTGCGCGGACGGCGGCGAGGCGCGATTGCTGGAAAGTGATCCGCTGGCGCAAGCCGAATACCTGGCGATTGCGCACTGGGAGCCCGGCCCGCCGCGGCGGATTTCGCTGGCGGTGCCACTGGCCGAGGCGGATCTGCGGCGTGATCACGCCGACTTCATTGCCGCCGTGGAAGAGATCCGCTGGGACGCGGCAACGGAGGCGGTGATTGCGGAACGGCAAACCCGCTTTGGCGCGCTGATCCTCGACCGCAAACCGCATCGCAGCGACGGCGAAGCGATCGCGCGCGCGATGCTGGCGGGTGTGCGCGCTCTGGGCGTGCAGGCCCTGCCATGGACGGAGTCGGCCCGACAGTGGTGTGCCCGGGTGATGTCAGTGAGGCTGTGGCGGCCCGAGGAAGACTGGCCCGATCTCAGTGACGAGGGCTTGCTGGCAGGGCTGGAGCACTGGCTGCTGCCGTATCTCGGTGGCTGCACGCGGCGCGAGCACCTTGGGCGGTTGAATCTCACGACCCTGCTGCAGGCGCAGCTGGACTACGCCGCGCAGCAGCGACTCAATCGGCTGGCGCCCACCCACATTGAGGTGCCGACCGGGTCGCGAATTGCCCTTGAGTATCAGCCGCCCCTGCCGCCTGCGTTGTCTGTGAAGCTGCAGGAGATGTTCGGCAGTGCAACGACGCCGACAGTCGACGACGGCCGCGTGCCGGTGCAGTTGCATCTGCTGTCCCCTGCGCAGCGGCCCTTGGCGGTAACCCAGGATCTGGCGGGCTTCTGGGCGCGTGGATATGCCGACGTCAAGAAAGATGGAAAGGGCCGATATCCGCGGCATCCGTGGCCTGACGACCCGCTGGCGGCGCCGCCCAGCCGGCGCGCAAAGCCGCGCGGGACCTAGGCAAATGCAAATAATTATCCGGAAATGCCTGATTTGGCTTGACGGGGATGGCGCTGGCGAAGAGAATGCGCGGCTCCGTTTGGCCCCCCGGGTCGCGGGTTTTGTTGGAGGGATACTCAAGCGGCCAACGAGGGCAGACTGTAAATCTGCTGACTAACGTCTACGGTGGTTCGAAT
>JBFJKG010000569.1:0-1673 GCA_041635075.1 Solimonas sp. | reverse complement strand
TTGACTGGTTTTCCTTGAACGTGGGCCAGCGCCCGTAGCGCCCAGCGTTCCACGCGGGAATTGAGTCGGCCCAGCCGTGCGGCGTACCCGACACTCGCTGTGCATTGCCGGCCGCGCTGTCGAGGTGATAGGGCCTGATGAACTCGCCAGTGAGCGTGCGCTGGTCCCAGATCGTGCGTCCGCCGCTTTGCGGAATGGTGAAGCGATCTGCAAAGCCGCGCACGCCGGGCAGCGTACCGAAGTAGTGATCGAAGCTGCGGTTCTCCTGCATCAGGATCACAACGTGCTCGACATCTTCTATCGTGCCGTGGCGCGTGGCTGCAGGGATGGCCAGCGCCTCCCGCAGCAACTGCGGCAGCGCGGTGGCCGCGGCCGCGGTCGAGCCGGCAAGCCGCAGAAAGCGACGGCGGTCCATGGCCGTCATGCGCGCCGCTCCGCTTGCGGGGCAACACAACCGTCTGCCACGGCCAACGCCTGCTCCCCGGAGGCCGGCGCACAGCGCATGACCGGAACCTGACGCTCCACGGGCGGGGCGGTGGGTTCCGCCAGCGGAGCAGAAGACTCTCCGCAGGCACTGAGGGCCATCAGCAGCCCGCCGGCCATCACCCACAGTCCTGCGCGGCGGAGCAACGGCCGTCTGTTCGAACACAGCATTCAAGCACTCCCCGACCAGGCGACGGCAAAACCCGAACGGGTGCGCGCCGCAACGATCGGAAAGGCTAGTCAGCGCGTGGGTCAGGCCGATGACATGCGTGTTAAGACCGTTCGCAGGTCACTGCCGGGACGCTAGAGCGCGCTGGTGCGACTACACCGCGCGCATCACTCGGTCGTGTCCTCCACCAGCGCCTGCAAGCGCTGCAGCGCCTGATCCCACTGCCCCGAGATCTGCTCGAGGTAGCGCTGGATATCGTCCAGACCTCGGGGCCTAAGGGCCCATAGCCGCTCACGGCCATGGCGCTGACTGCGCACCAGCCCCGCGCCCTCCAGCGTCTGCAGGTGCTTGGTGATGGCCTGACGCGATATCTGTGCGTCGCCGGTCAGCCTAGAAATGGATTGCGGCCCTTGCCGACACAGCCGACCGATGATCTGCAGGCGGGTGGCATCGCCGAGTGCCGCAAATACTGGCGCAGCATCGATCTGCAGCCCCGTCTCGCGACGTCGTCTCCGCACGGTTCGCGGCACGAGCTACTCCAGCTCCGCCAGAGCCAGGTATTTGGCTATCAACCGCGTCTGCATCTCCCAACCACCCTCGTTGTCGGCAAACGCCTGGGCGCGCCGCGCCAGCGGGATCTGGTCAAAACCGGACTCGCTGATCGTGAGCAGGATGCCGCCTTCTGCGTCCGCCAGCTCAAACTCAACCAGGGTCATGGGTTCGCTGGCGTAGCCACCCGCTGGCTCCGCAGCGCCGGGATGCCAGCGGAACGCAAAGCGCCGCATCGGCTCGATGCACTCCACCAGAAAGTCGCAGGCAAGCCCCTCGTAGGGCTTCTGATAACCGGCCACCTCATCATCCACCGCAGTCGGCACAATGCGTCCGCGGACGCGCTGCCCTTCGACAAATGGCCCCTCGAAAGCGACGCCGAACCAGCGCCCGAACTGCTCCGAGTCTGATATTGCACTCCAGACCCGCTCCCGCGAGGCCCGCAACAGAATCCGCTTCTCAATCCGGTCAG
>JBFJKG010000568.1:0-1679 GCA_041635075.1 Solimonas sp. | reverse complement strand
CAGCCGATGAAGCCGAAGTTCAAGGTATCGAGGTAGCTGATGACGGTGATGTTGAGGCCGTAGCCCTGGAACGGTATCGACATCGGGTAGTAGGCCTCCATGCGGAATCCCCTGAAGTACAGGGGCTTGTCCGGGCCGGGCACGTTGGACACCACAAGATTGAAGGCAGGGCGCACGCGGCCGACTGCGCCAGGGATCTGCGACAACAGCATTGGCGACATCAGCAGCGCGCTGTACTGCATGATGCCGAGCTTGGTCATGCCCTGCAGCTGGGCCTTGGCGTCGCGGGTCGATGCGATGATGGTGTTGAACCGCTCGACCGGATCTTCAACATCGGTGGCCAGGGAGGCCAGGATCGAACCTACGGCATTGCCGCCGCCGGGATCGTCCTTGGGGCGGATGTTGACCGGCAGCATGGCGGTCAGCGGCTTCTCCGGTAGCGCATCCTGCTCCAGCAGCAGGCGCCGGAGCCCGCTCGCGCACAGCGCGAGGACAATGTCATTGAGCGTGCCGCCATAGGCCTTGGCGACGCGCTTGAGGCGATCAACCGGGAACTGCTGAGTGGCGAATCGACGGTTGCGGCTGATCTTCTGGTTCAGTATCGACTTCGGTGCCTGCATCGGTGCGACCAGCGAACGGCCGGCGTCCTTGGCAGGCAGCAGTACGTTGATCAGCGCCTTGGTGATGTTGCGTGTCGTGCCGATCTGCTCGCGCGCCAACCCCATCAGGGTCTCCAGTGTCGGAGCCTTTGACTCCGAGGGCTTGCTGGCCCGCTGCGAAGGCTCACGCGAAAAGAACATCGGCGTGTCGAGTTCGCCCGCATTCTTGGACAGGCTGGTCGATAGCAGACGCACGCCGGTGTAGCCGTCGATCAATGCGTGATGCACCTTGAAGTAGAGCGCGAAGCGCCCGTCCTCAAGGCCCTCGATGAAATGCACCTCCCACGGTGGACGATGAAAGTCCAGTGGGTGACTGTGCAGCCGCGAGACCAGAATGCCGAGTTCGCGTTCATCGCCAGGGGATGGCAGTGCCGAGCGGCGAATGTGATATTCGACGTCAAAGTGGTCGTCCTCGACCCAGGCCTGCAGGGGGTGTGCCGGGAGGCCCGGATACCGGAGTTTCAGATTCCATGGCGCGTACGCACGGGCATCCTGTCGCACCTCATCCATCAGCTTGCGCAGCAGATCGGGTGATGCGTCGGGCGGTGGCGAGAACGGCATCAGCGAGCCGACATGCATCATCGACTCACGTGTTTCCGCGGCCAGAAACGTCCAGTCCAGTGGGTTAAGGCGCTTCTTGGCGCTCATCGGCAGGTTCTCCTCCAGAGAGTGGGGCGATGGTATCGCCCCCTAGCGAGGCTGTCGCGCGCCATGCACATTTATGACGGACGCGCCAGATTGGCAGTGACCCGGTAGCGGGGTATGGTCGCCGGCCTCCTGTTCCACTTGTCTGCCTACGTTCCGCATGAGCACTCGCGCCCCCGGTACCGCCGAACTGATCGCCCGCACCATCGCCGAGGATATCGGCGCGCAACCGAGTCAGGTCAATGCCGCGGTGAGCCTGCTCGATGAAGGCGCCACGGTTCCGTTCATTGCCCGCTACCGCAAGGAGGTGACCGGCGGACTCGATGACACCCAGTTGCGCCGGCTTGAAGAGCGGCTGGGCTATCTGCGCGAGCT
>JBFJKG010000567.1:0-1682 GCA_041635075.1 Solimonas sp. | reverse complement strand
GCTGACCGGCCACCGCTGGACTGAACGAGTCCACTGGGCGTGCTTGAGCCGCAGCGCCAGCCTCAGGTTCTCAAACGGGCCTCCGCCATCCGGCCTCCGCAGTACCGGTAGCTGACGGTATCGGCACAGCGCTTCCGTCTTTAGGAAGAACGGCGAAAGTTCCGAGCCCCACAGGACCGCTGTCATCCGCGCACCGGTTCACGCATCGGCAGCCATCAAACGGCTGCCCGTACTTTGGTCAAAGGCGCAGCGAAGCGCGCCATGACGCGATCCAGCAGGCGCGGCGCCAGCCGTTTGCTCCAGTATCCCGAAGTCGCATCGCGGCCGACGACCACCAGGGCTCGATTGCGACGGATTGCGGCCAGCGTCTTGCGCGCAACCGTGCCGGCCTCGAGATTGTTGCGTTCGAACCAGTTCTGCACGAACTGCTGTGTGCGGGGATGATCCATGCGGCCAAACAGGCGCAGCTTGCCGGCGATGGGTGTTTTGACAAACCCGGGGCATACCGTGGTCACGCCAATATTGGCTGCCGCCAACTCGCTACGCAGACTCTCGCCAAGCGCGACCACCGCTGCCTTGCTGGCGCCATAGGCACCAAGCCCGCTGAACCCGACCAATCCGGCAGCCGAGGCGATGTTGACGATATGTCCGCCGCCCTCACCCCGCGCGGCACGCGCCAGCATATCCGGCAACGCAGCATTGACCACCCGCATCACGCCCAGCACATTGATCTCGTGCAAACGCCGCCACTCTTCGGCAGGCACTTCATGCAGCAGCCCTGCACTGACCACGCCTGCGCTGTTGACGACCAGGTCTGCCGCTGGCCCCATGGCAGTGATCGCGGCGC
Source organism: Solimonas sp. (assembly GCA_041635075.1). GTDB lineage: Bacteria > Pseudomonadota > Gammaproteobacteria > Nevskiales > Nevskiaceae > Solimonas. The sequence goes on along the minus strand of JBFJKG010000567.1, from coordinate 835 downwards.
GTATCCGCTCCACGTCCTCGTCGCGCGCGACATCAGCGCTCAGCACCTGAACCTCGGCCGCACCGGACTGCCGCAGCGCCGCCGCCGCCGCCTGCAACGCCTGATTATCGCGTGCCACCAGCAGCAGCCGCGCATGCGATTGGGCGAGCTGTTCGGCCACGGCATAGCCAATGCCGCTGGAACCGCCGGTCACTACACACAGCTTTTCGGTGAAATCCTTGATCACTCTGTTTTCCTGATCAGCGCTTTGCAGCGCGCGTTACTGGCCCGGCAATCTCCGGGGTTTCAAACCAAACGGGCGACGCCCAGACACGCTCTTCGAGCGTGGCAAAGATATTGCGGCCACTGAATGTGCCCGGCGCACCCTCTATACGGCAGCAGCCCTCGTAGCCCTGGAATCCCGAAGCCTCGGGGAAGATGCCGTTGTCCGGACTCAGCGCGGCGCAGTCCACGCCCTTGCTGACGCAGAGCTGCGTACTCCAGCGACAGCTCGGAATTTCGCGCGCACGTGCATACCAGTACGCATCCCGATCACCGTGAAAGTCGGGGTCCTGCCAGGTCACGCACAACTGTTCGGGGTGGCGGCCGGGTGCGACCGAACAGTCCGGCGCGGGCGGCTCCACCGGGTAGGCCGTATGCGCAACTGCTTCATAGGCGCGCACCTTGGGCTCACCCGCAGCATTGAGCGTGCCCTTGATCACGTCGATCGCCTGCAGTGGCAGGGTCGGTTCCGCACCGCCAGGATCCTGCATGGCCCAGACTGTGATGTACGGCGCGCTTGCGCCCGCGGGGGGTGGCGGCAGATCGCCACCCATCACCGCGCCGTTGCTGGCGT
>JBFJKG010000566.1:0-1685 GCA_041635075.1 Solimonas sp. | reverse complement strand
GCAGGTGCAGTCGGACCCGGTGGGCCAGCCGTTCACGCTGGAGGCGCAGCTGTTGGCGTGCGATCGCCGAGCGCAGCGCGTGCTGCAGCTCGGCGCGCTGCAGAGCCTGCGGGTGACGCACGAGCAACCAGTAGGCCTGAACGTGCCGTTGACGGTTACCGACCAGATCGTTGTCGAGGGCATCTTCGCGGACGCGAGTGCGCCGCCTCAGAACCTCTCCCTGCAGCTGGAGCAGGAGCAGGCAGTGGGTGATCCGGACGAGGCGACGTTGAGCGCTGCGGCCGAGAGTCTGGTGATGACCGGCCTGAAGGCGGCGCGCCCGGTGCAGTTTCGACTCCGGTACGACCCGCTGGATATGGAGGTGGATACCCGGGTGGTCGAGTTCCAGGATCTGGAACTGAAGCAGCTGCGGATTTCTCCGGCGGACCTGACACTGACTTATCCGGAGACCCTCACGCTGGAGGCATATGGCCTGTTCGCGGACGGCCATGAGCGCCCGGTGCGCCGCGGCCTGGCGTGGCGCTCGCTGGATTCTGGTGTGCTCGGCGTCATCACCAGCGGCGAGTACGCCGGCGAGCTCACACCTTCGGGAGTCGAGGGTCGCGCCGATATCCGGGCATCGGCCAGCAATTCCGAGGGTGCGGTGGAGGCAGAGGCCCGCGTCACCATCGAACTCCCCTGAGGAGGCGCGTGATCTAGCTCCGTTCCTTCCATTGAGTGGCGCCAAGGAAGATCAGCCGCAGCTGTCGCACATAGCCTTCGACCAGTTCTGCTTCAAGCTGCGGCTGTTTGGGCGGCAGGTCCAGAATGTCGCCGGCGGCATTCAGCATGGTGCTGACTACCAGGCCGCAGATCATCTGCAGCGTGGCGGTGGACAGCGGCCTGCCCAGCAGCTTGAGCTGCTGGATGTCCTGCGCCATCTCATTGGTGAAATGCGTGACCTCTGTGCGGATGGCGCGCCGGATGGGCCCGGAGCCGCCCATGCGTTCGCCAACTATGAAGCCGAAATGCAGATGGTGTTCGCGGACATAGGCGAGGTAGATCCGCACTGAGCCACGGATGATGTCCTGAGCGGGCACCCCGGCCTTGCGCGCTTCGCGCAACAGGCGGCGCAGTGTCAGGCCGCCCTCTTCAACCAGCGCCAGTCCGAGTTCATCCATGTCGCGGAAGTGGCGATAGAACGAAGTCGGCACTACGCCCGCCTCGCGCGTGATCTCACGCAGGCCCAGGCTGGTGAAGCTGCGGCCCTCGCTCATCAGTTTCAGCGCGGCATCCAGCAACGTTCCGCGCGTGCGCTGCTTGCGCTCGCCACGGGTAATCAGCGTGCCTTCGTTCGCCTGTGCCGCAGTTGCACTACGGCTTTTCCGCGAATCGGCCACCTGCGTGCTCTCCTATGGGGTCTGCTGTGGACAGTATAACCGGTTCTTAATGATTGATTAATAAGGCTCTATTTGGGTAATGCGGAAGTTTCAGTGAACAAGTGTTGACAAACAAATCTCGTTTGGTGAACATGTGTGCACTCAAACGAGGAGCACCCGATGCAGAGCACGGTTTCCAAGCGGTCGTCGAATCACTGGTTGAAGAGCGAGTGGCTGGCTCCGCTTAACGATGCGGCGGCAATTGATGATTTGCTGAGCCTGGTCAATCCGATCTGGTCGCTCAGAGAAATCCGCGCGCGGGTTGTT
>JBFJKG010000565.1:0-1701 GCA_041635075.1 Solimonas sp. | reverse complement strand
TGATCCCACGACGCCGCTGGCGGCTGGCGCCGGCCCGTGGTGGTCGATCGGCATCAAGGGTATTGAATCAGGAACCTCCGGTGGCGCGACCCTGCTGTCCGGATTGCTCGGTGATTTTGCGGCCGACGCCCGTCAGGTATTGCCGAATTGTGGGCTATGCGAGGACGGCAGCGGCGCAGTGGTCGGCACTGCCGTGGCTACCGCACAGGCGGCAGGTGTTGCCTCGCGCGCGTTGTTCGAGTTGCGGCGCACGCTCGGTCAGACCGCGGGGATCACGCAGCGGAACGGCGCAGCCCTGCTGGCTGCCAGCGATGATGTGGCCATCAGCAACTGGCAATTGCGGCGCGCACTGGAAGTGGCGGCTGCGGTTCCCGGGACGACCGAGTACAGCTTCCGTGAAGGCTTGCAGGAAACCGTGGGCGTTCCCGTTGCGGCGACGGCGACATGGGCTTTGCTGGGATGGGGCGTTCTGACCCCGGACCCCGCCGCCGGGGTGGTGGACGAAACGCTGGCGCAACTCGGCTACGGAACGTCGGCCCGCGCCAAGAACATCGGCTACTGCCTGTTTCAATCCACGGGCATGACGGTCCGTCGGTTGTACTGGAATGCACTGTCGCCGCTGCTGTTCCAGAGTGAAAAGCCGCAGGCAGATCCCTACCTCAGATGCTGAAATGAATCGGGCTCAGGCGCTGAGCTTGAGCCCGAGGATGCCGCCGATGATCATCGCGATGCAGATGACGCGGACGTAGGTGAATGGGTCGCCAAAGTACGCCATGCCAATGATCACCGTGCCTACCGCCCCGATGCCGGTCCACACCGCATAGGCGGTGCCCAGCGGCAGTGTGCGCATGGCCAAGCCGAGCAAGACCATGCTGGCGATCAGGCAGACCACGGTGAACAGTGTGTGCGGTGGTTTGCTGAAGTTGTCGCTGAGCTTCAGCCCAACGGCCCAGCCGATCTCGAACAGTCCCGCCACAAACAGGATCAACCAGCTCATCGTCCGTCTCCAAATACGCTCGGAAAGATGGGGTCGTCCCCGTTCAGGCGTGCCGCTGCGCCGGGTCGTCCCGGCGCAGCTTCATTAAAGCAGGGCCCGCTCAGCTTTTGGCAGGCTTCACGAACTTCAAGGTCATGCGGTCGCTTTCACCAATCGCCCGGTACTTTTCCTGGTCGGCGTCATCGCCACGCAGAGACGGCGGCAGCGTCCATACCCCCTTGGGGTGGTCCGCCGTGTCCTTGGGGTTGGCATTGATCTCGGACTTGTCCACCAGCTTGAGGCCGGCGCGCTCAGCGGCCGCAATGATCACGGATTCGAGCATATAGCCGCTGTCTTCCTGATCGGCCGCAGGCCGCGTTGCCGGCAGGCGATGATCCACCACGCCAAATACACCGCCGGGCTTGAGCGCGGTGTAGACCGCACCAAATGCCGCATCCAGCTTGGCATCGCCGCCGCCACGCATGTACCAGTTGTGCGCGTTGCGGAAGGTCAGCACCAGATCGGCGCTGCCCGGCGGTGCAATGTTCAGCGCATCCGGTGGGTTGAAGCTGGTGATCTCCACCTTGCCGTAGTGCATAGGGTCGGCTTTGAGTTTGGTTTCAAAATCCGAGCGTGACTTCTTGTAGTAATCAGAGCTGCTGTCGGCCGGATAGTGCGCCGCATACAGCTTGCCGTGATCCTTCAGATACGGCGCCAGAATCTCG
>JBFJKG010000564.1:0-1704 GCA_041635075.1 Solimonas sp. | reverse complement strand
GGCGTCGTAGTAGCGCGGCTCAAACACCTGGAAGTAGCGCTGCGCCCGCCCCTCGAAGTTGACATAGCTGCCATCGCCTTCAAACGCCGTTGCTGCGGGCAGTACCAGGTTGGCGCGGCCGACAGTCGCTGTTGCCTGGTGATCAATCACCAGCACCCGCGCCTTCGCCAGCGCCGCATCCACCGTCGCCTGCGGTGCGCGCCGATAGAGATCGTTCTCCAGCACCACGACCGTATCTGCCGCGCCGCTTTCGAGCTGTTGCAACGCGGCTTCCAGCGTACCGGCCGCCATCATCGCCAGCCCCAGGCTATTGACCTCGCTGACGACCAGCGACAGACGCGTGGCTGCATTGCGCCGATGCAGCGCGGTCGCGATATTGGCCGCGGCCTCAACAACTGCGGCAGAACCACAGCCGGTGCCGGAGACGACGATCGGACGCCGCGCCGCCAGCAACGCATCGGCAATGCGCCGCGCCTGCTGTGCGAGCGACGCATCCAGGTTCTCGACCGCGGGGGCGTTGCTATCGATGCAGTGGGCCACCGCATGGCCCAGCCGCGCCAAGTCGGCCGGCGCGGCGTGGCAGGTTTCGCGGGCGATGTCATCCAGCCGCGTCGCTTCAACGCTGGCGATGAACACCGGATTGAGCTCGCGCTGCACCAGATCAGCCAGCGCAATCACCTGCCACTCGCCCACATTCTTCTGCGCACCCAGCTCACGCGCCTTGCCGCGTGCGGTCTGGCGCAGCGCCAGCGCCACGCGAGCGGCGGTACTGGTGACATCCTCTCCCAGCACGAAGGCGGCGTCGGCGCTCTCGATGGCACGGACATCCGCCACCGGCACGGCCGACGCTTTCAGCACCTGGAGCACCTGCGCATCAAGCCGCTGTTCGGCGTCGGACACGCCGCTGTAGAAATGCTCGGCGCCAACCAGATCGCGGAGCGCGTAATTGGCCTCCAGCGAGGCCCTCGGCGAACCGATGCCGATCAGTCGTCTGGCGTCGGCAACCAGAATACGGGCCTGCTCCAGCGCAACTTCGGCCTCGACATGGCCGAGCACGCCGTCGCGGCGCAGCAGCGGTTGTCGTGGTCGATCCTTGCGATTGGTATAGCCGTAGCCAAAGCGCCCGCGGTCACAGAGAAAATAGCCGTTGAGATCGCCGTGATAGCGGTTCTCGATGCGCCGAATCTCGCCATAGCGCTCGCCCGGGGAGATGTTGCAGCCGACAGCGCAGCCGGTACAGATGCTGGGCGCGTACTGCATGTCCCATTTTCGGTTGTAGCGCTCGCCGTGGGTTTTGTCGGTGAAGACGCCCGTGGGGCAGACCTCGGTGAGGTTGCCGGAGAACTCGCTCTCCAGCGTGCCGTCCTCGGTGCGGCCAAAGTACACATTGGCCGCAGCACCATAGACGCCGAGATCGGTGCCACCGGCGTAATCCTTGTAGTAGCGCACACAGCGGTAGCAGGAGATGCAGCGGTTCATCTCATGGCCGATGAACGGGCCCAGTTCCTGATTCAGGTGGGTACGTTTGTCGAAGCGGTAACTGCGACTGTGATGTCCGGTCATCACCGTCATGTCCTGAAGATGGCAGTGCCCACCCTCTTCGCACACCGGGCAATCGTGCGGATGATTGGTCATCAGAAACTCGACCACCGCGGCGCGGAACTTCTTCGCCTCCTCATCGGCGATCGAGATCCAGGTGCCCGG
>JBFJKG010000563.1:0-1705 GCA_041635075.1 Solimonas sp. | reverse complement strand
TAGCTGTAGTTGCCGTTGCCGGCATCCGCCAGTTGCTCCATCAGGTGGTCGTTGTAGTTGCCGCTGCCGAAGCCCAGCGTGGACAGGGCCACCCCGGATACACGCTCGCGCTCGACCAGATTCTTGAGCTGCTGGAAATCGGTGGTGCCGACATTGAAGTCGCCATCCGTGGCCAGCAGCACGCGGTTGATGCCGTTCTTGATATAGGCCTGTCGCGCCATGGCGTAGGCCAGCTCGATACCCGAAGCGCCGTTGGTGCTGCCGCCAGCCTGCAGCCGCTCCAGTGCTGCGGCAATCGTGGCCTGCTGGTTACCCGGGGTTGGCTCCAGCACCACACCTGAGGCACCAGCATAAACCACAAGGCTGACGCGATCACGGGCGCTCATCTCGCGCGTCAACAGCTTCAGCGCTGAAACCACCAGCGGCAGCTTGTCCGGATCATTCATCGAACCCGATACATCGACTAGAAACACCAGGTTGGACGGCGGCAAGGCGCCGGCTGGCTTCCAGCCCTGAAGGCCGATGCGCAGCAGGTGCGTCTTCGTGTTCCACGGCGTCGGTGCAATCTCGGTGTGTACCGAGAATGGCGGGCCGCCCTGGGCGGGCGCGCCATAGGCGTAGTCAAAATAATTAATCAACTCTTCCACACGCACCGCATCGGCTCGAGGCAGTTGGCCGTCTCGCAGAAAGCGCCTGACGTTGGCGTAGGCGCCAGTATCGACATCGATGCTGAAGGTTGAGACCGGCACCTCCTGCGCCCGCTGCACACCAGCTTCCGCCAAATGCGCGTAGGTCTCGCGATCCTGCTCCATCGGCGCATATCGACCCGCACTGATCGCATCTGCCATTGCCATGGGTGCGGGCGAACCCTCCACGTAGAACATCTGCTTGCGGGCCACGCTGCGGCGCTCTTGGGCGCTTGCTGTGGTGACCGCTTCCTGCCGCTCTCTCTCCGTCGTGGTAGTGGTCGCCGACGCCGGCGTCGGTTGATCCACCGCCTCATCCATCTGGCGCGAGGTCTGCGCACAAGCCGCCACCAGCGTCAGTAACGCTGCGGCGGTCATCCAGGGTCTGATCTGCATGTTCTACTCCTTGATCGGTTGGGTGTGCCTCCCCCGATACAACGCAGCAGACCCCGCAGTGGGGTTAACGCTGACAGAAGAAAATGGAACTGCTGATCGCCTCAGACAGCAATCAGCCGCGGCGTGACTGCGATTGGTTTACCAACGCCTCGATGGCCCGGCGGGTCAACAGCGGCAGGCTTTGGGCATCAGAAACCCGGCGCTCGGTGTTCACGCCGAGCAACCAGCGTTCATCCAGCGTGACCTTCTGTTCAGAGCGGACGATCACCTGATCACGCCAGACCACCCGCCCGCTCTGATCCACTACGCTCAGTTGCAGAATCATTTCGGGCCTGCCGACGCTATGGGCGGTGCCGGTTCCGAGCCAGGCGAAGTAGCCAGTTGCCTGATCCGGCACCGTGACGCTGACGTCGATCTCGGCCAGCAGCGGGGCCACGCCTTCGCGCGCCAGCGCCTTGGCTGATCCCAGCGGATACCCCAACAGGTAAGGCACACGGCCGCGCAAACGATCCGTCGGGGCCAGACGCAACTGGGTGCGCTGCTCCAGCGTCTGCTGGATCTCGCGCAGCGCTGCATCTGCGGTCTGCTTGTAAACGCTACCCTCGGGGTTCTTCAGCGTCGCC
>JBFJKG010000562.1:0-1705 GCA_041635075.1 Solimonas sp. | reverse complement strand
GCGGCAGGTCCTCGGCAAAAGTATCTTCAGCCGAAACTGACTGCACGGGCTGGTCGGGGCGCACCTCGCTGTGATCGATTCCCTGTGCCAGTTCGCTCAGCCGTCGACCATAGCGGCCCAGCAGCTGCTCGAGTTCCAACACCGGGCGCTCGCGCAGCTGCGCCACGGTGCGGATGCCAAGGCGCTCCAGCTTGCCGTCCATGACCTTGCCGACGCCTGGAATCCGGCCCACCGGCAGCGGCGCGAGAAACGACAGCACCTGCTCAGGCCGTATCACGAACAGGCCATCGGGCTTGCGCCAGTCGGACGCAATCTTTGCCAGAAACTTGTTCGGTGCAACGCCAGCGGAAGCCGTCAGGTTGATCTCCTCCCGTATCTGCTCACGGATCATCTTCGCCACGGCGGTCGCCGTGGGCAGATTGAGGTGATTGCGGGTGACATCAAGATAAGCCTCGTCCAGAGACAGCGGCTCTACCAGATCGGTGTGGGCCAGAAAGATGGCGCGCGCCTGGCGCGACGCGGCGCGATAGCGCGCGAAATCCGGCGGCACGAACACCGCGTCGGGACACAGCGCCTCGGCTCGCAACGCTGGCATGGCTGAACGCACTCCGTAGCGGCGCGCCTCATACGAGGCCGCGCATACAACTGAGCGTGCGCCGCGCCACGCCACCACGACGGGCCGTCCGCGCAGCGATGGATCATCACGTTGTTCCACGGAGGCATAGAACGCGTCCATGTCGATGTGGATAATCTTGCGCACGCCGGTCAGTCGAAGGCTCAGGGAACTGTTTACAGGATCTGGGCATCGTACTATCCCCTAACCCGCGCTTTTCCATACTCAGTCGATTTCCCATGCGTCGAAGCATCTATCTCACTGCTCTTTTCCTGATCTGTGCGGCTATCACGGGGTGCGCCTCAGCACCAGTTCCTCCGGCACCGCGCTGTGTCGGGGCCTGCAATACGCATACGGAAGGCTACGAATGGGCGCACCGCACCGACCTGCAGGACGACCGCGTCTGCAGCGAATATGCCGAGCCGTTTGCGGCGGGCTGCAGGGATGGCGTCGAAGACCGTAATCAGTTGCGGCGCGGCGCGCGTGGAATCTGATCGGCGTTCCAGCCATAAGGGAGAACCGGCACGGGCATCGGCTGTCCGCCACGCCAGCGAAGGGCGCGATGCGCCCCTCGCTGGACGCCTTCAAGCGGCTTTTGATTGCGATTTTTTGTCGATGCCGTCGATAAAGCGCTGGACCTGCGTTTCCGCCTCTTCGCGGCTAATACCGTAGCGCTCCTGGACCAGTCCGGTCAGACGCTGCGCGTGGCCTTCGACACGCAGCAGCTCGTCATCCGTGAGTTTGCCCCAAGAGTCCTTGGCGCGACCTATCAACTGCTTCCATTGACCTTTAAGCGTATCGCTGTTCATCTGATTCTCCGATGGTGGGGGGAGTGACGCGAGGTCACGACGCCAACCTGCGCCCCTAGCCCTTAATCGGTCGTGAACCCTAACGCGGGCAGCTGACGGTGGCGTCGCCCCCGCCGGTGCCGCGCTGCGCACGCGCGACATCGGCAATCTCGCCGGCAATCGCCGAAACCGCACGCTGGTAGCCTTGCACAAGCGCGGCGTCACCACCGACAACGCGCTCGCTGACACGGCTTTCACAGGTGGTGCGCGTACCGTCGGCGCTGACCAGACTCCACAGTGCAGT
>JBFJKG010000561.1:0-1708 GCA_041635075.1 Solimonas sp. | reverse complement strand
GACGCCGGATGCGGCCGAGGCCGAATACACCGATGTGCTGCATCTGGATCTGGGCTCGATCAAGCCGTCGCTGGCCGGCCCCAAGCGCCCCCAGGATCGCGTGCTGCTGACCGACGTAAAGGCCAACTACAGAAAGGCGTTCGAGTCCGAACAGAAGATGCGTCCGTCCGCAGGCCCGGCCATGGTTACCGACAACGGCCAGACCTACCAGCTGAAGGATGGCGCCGTGGTGATCGCGGCGATCACCTCCTGCACCAACACCTCCAACCCCGCGGTGCTGATAGGCGCCGGCCTGCTGGCCAAGAAAGCGCGTGCGCTGGGCCTCAAGAGCCAGCCGTGGGTCAAGACCTCCCTCGCCCCCGGCTCCAAGGTTGTCACCGACTACCTGCAGAAGGCTGGCCTGATCGAAGATCTTGAGGCGATGGGCTTCTACGTCACCGCCTACGGTTGCACCACGTGCATCGGCAACTCGGGTCCGCTGAATGCGCCGATTGGCAAGGCGATCCAGGACAACAAGCTCTCGGTTTCGGCCGTGCTGTCCGGTAACCGCAACTTCGAAGGCCGCGTCCATCAGGACGTGCGCATGAACTACCTGGCGTCGCCGCCGCTGGTCGTGGCGTACGCCATTGCCGGCAGCACCGATCTTGATCTGACGAGCGAGCCGATTGGCAAGTCAGCAGATGGCAAGGACGTGTTCCTGAAGGACATCTGGCCGTCGTCGAAGGAAATTCAGGAAGCGGTGGCCAAGGCAGTGACCTCCGACCTGTTCAAGGCCAGCTATGCCGACGTGCTGAAGGGCGACGCGCGCTGGCAGGCCATCAAGGTCACCAAGTCTGAGACCTACACCTGGGACCAGAAGTCGACCTACGTGCAGAACCCGCCGTACTTCACCGGCATGACGATGACGCCGCCGGGGATACAGCCGATCAAGGGCGCACGCGCGCTGGCCGTGCTGGGTGACTCCATCACTACCGACCATATCTCCCCTGCGGGCGATATCAAGAAGGACGGTCCGGCGGGCAAGTATCTGGAAGAGCATGGTGTTGCCAAGGCAGACTTCAACAGCTTCGGCTCACGCCGCGGCAACCACGAGATCATGATGCGCGGCACGTTTGCCAACACCCGCATCAAGAACCAGATGACGCCGGGCGTTGAGGGTGGCGTGTCGCGTCATATCAACGGCAGCATTGGCCCAGTGGAGCCGATCTACGATGTGGCCATGAAGTACACCGCCACCAAGACGCCGCTGGTGGTATTGGCCGGCAAGGAATACGGCACCGGCTCTTCGCGTGACTGGGCAGCCAAGGGCACCATCCTGCTGGGCGTCAAGGCCGTGATCAGCGAGTCGTTCGAGCGTATTCATCGCGCCAACCTCGTCGGCATGGGTGTGCTGCCACTGAACTTCGTGGACGGCCAGAATGCGCAGACGCTGGGCCTGGACGGCACCGAGGTCTACGACTTTGACGGCCTCAGCAGCGGTGCAACCGAAGTCGGCGTGAAGGCGACCAAGGCGGACGGCACAGTCCTTTCGTTCAAGGCCAAGGTCCGCATCAACACGCCCAAGGAATGGGAGTATTACGCTCACGGTGGCGTGCTGCAGTTCATGCTGCGGCAGATGGCTGCATCCGCGTAGCCGCGTCTGCAGGAACAAGAAAGGCTCCGTTCGCGGGGCCTTTCTTGTGTGGCGCTGCCGGATTCATTTCCGGTT
>JBFJKG010000560.1:0-1709 GCA_041635075.1 Solimonas sp. | reverse complement strand
TTTCTGGCGATAGGGGCGGCTGTCATCCTGATTACGCACATACTGGTTCTTGAGCCGGAGTTGCGGCAGGCCGCCTCGCAAGCCAATGCGGCAGCGTCACCCTTGCTGTGGAAGATTCGGTTCTACTCGCTGTTCCATCTGCTGACCCTGTCGATGCTGGGATTCGGCGTCTGGTGGTTGGCGGCCATGCGCCCATTCTCCGAATTCCAGCGGCGCGTGCGCACCCGGCTCGACAACAGCAAGGCCGCCGAGGAACTGCGGGTGCTGACCTACTGGTACGAACGCCGCTCTGCGCAGTTGGAGGCCGCACTGGAAGCCAACCGGGCGTTCCGCGAACAGTCCGGGCGCCTCAGCGCCGAGCAGCAATCGATCCTGCTGAGCCGCGAGGCGATGCTGAGCATGACCCAAGACGCGATGCTGCTGACCGATGCCGAGGGCACGGTATTGGACGTCAGCCCTGCGACAGCCACGCTGTTGCATAGAACGCGCGGAAGCCTGTCTGGCCTGCCATTCACAAGTGTGGCGCCACTGTTCGATCACCGCCGCGATGTTCCACAAGAGCATCCGCTGCCGAACTTTCTGAGTGACGCCATCACCCAGGGCGCCAGCGCCCCGCGCCTGGATCAGGCGCTGTTGATCAACCAGCTACATGAATCCATACCGGTCCTGATCACCACCTCGGTGATCCACGACGCGGCTGGCACGGCCATCGGTGCCATGGTCCGCATCAACCGCCTTGACCCTACGGCGGAATCGGCGGCACACGCCTACCAGGAGGCCGCGCCCATCGCCGAATTGTCGCTGCCCTCAAATAGTGCGGAGCCAGCCAAGGATTGGGCGACCGACCTGCTGTCCCGGGAAGCGCTAGAGCAGCGGCTGGAGGAGCTGGCTCGCCGCGAAGGCCGTGCCGACCGCTCTCATGCGCTGTTGTTGATCCGCGTCGACGGCCTGGTGCGCATCAGTGACACCTACGGCTTCTGGGCTGGCGAGCAGGCCTTGTGGCACGCCGCTCAGGTATTCAAGGAGACGCTGGGCGAGCGCGGCTCCAGCTACCGCGTCTCCAACAGCCGCTTCGCGGCCGTCCTGACCGACTGCACGATGGAAGCTGCGATGCAGCTAGCCAAGGATATTCAGGATGCCGCCGAGCGCCGCGAGCTGGTCTGGGACGGCAGACCCGTTTCCTGCACGCTCAGCGTCGCGGTCGTGGATATCGATGCGGAAGAAGGTCGCATGGCGTTGATCGCCAAGGCCGAGGCCCTGCTGGATGTCGCCAAGGCACGCGGCGGCAACATGGTGCTGCAGGAGCTTCCGGACGACGCATCCACATTGCGGCGCCGAGAGGATCAGCATTGGTTGACGTGGCTGGAACCTCGTCTGACCGACGGCCGCACCCATCTGATCTACCAGCGCATGCAGGCGCTGCGCGAGCCCGACGTGCAGCCCAACCTCGAGGTGTTTCTGCGCGTAGAGGATGATGACGGCGTGTGGCTGGAGCCGGGGCACTTCATCCCGGCGCTACAGCGCTTGCACCGTACGACGGAGCTGGATCTGTGGGTGCTGAAGACCTTGCTCGACAAGCTGGAGCGTGACCCCGCATTGCTGGAAGCGCATGCCCACGCCTGCCTGAACTTCGCGCCCACCTCGCTGACCGATTCGGAATTTGCTGCGCAGGTATTCGAGCTGCTGGCGGGCGCCAGCATTCCGGCCAA
>JBFJKG010000559.1:0-1710 GCA_041635075.1 Solimonas sp. | reverse complement strand
TTCGCGCTGGGTATGTTTCGTGGTCGCGGGGCAGAACTACGGCCTGCCGATCGAGCAGGTGCAGGAGGTACTCAGGGATACCACCGTGGAGCCGGTGCCGGGCACCTTGCCGGTGGTCATGGGGGTCATCAATCTGCGCGGAAACGTCGTTACCGTGCTGAACCTGCGGGCGCGCATGGGGCTTGAGGCGCCGTCTGCAGAGTCATGCACGCCGTCTGATCGTCGGATCATCGTGCTGCAGCTCGGTGGAGAGCTGTTCGGCTTCTGCGTCGACGCGGTTGCCGAGGTACTGAAGCTGGCGGACGCCGCGATAAAGCCGGCACCCAAGGTTGGTGATGCGGCGGCCAGCGTACGTGTGGCCGGCTGTGTCAGCCGCGACGGCGAATTATTGACTCTGATTGACGCCGAATCCCTGATCGAAGGATTGCGGTTCATCGCGTGACCCCTGCGGTCAGCGGCTTGAGTGCCGTTTGACGGTTTCACTGCCGCGTTCATCTGCCCGGCCCTAGGGCACTCCCCGACAGCCGCCGAAAACGCCTACACGGGAATGCCGCTTGCTCGGGGTCCCGGTGCAACCATGCCATCGTCATCCAGGGAGAGCCCCGATGTCTCAGGCCAGTCCGTCCGTGCCAGCACCCGCCAACCTGCAGCTGCCGGCTGATCTCGGCGTCGAGAACGCCAGCCAGCTGTATCAGCAGCTGCTGCAGCATGTCGATGACGAGCAACCCATCACCCTGAACGCGCGCGATGTGGAGCGTATCCATACCGCCGCACTGCAGTTGTTCTGCATGTTCTGCCAGGATCGCCGCAACGCGGGCCATGAGACCCGATGGAGCCACCCCTCCGAAGCACTGAAGAGCGCGGCGGCACTGTTGGGCGTGACCACCCTGCTGCAGCTGGCACGGGAAGGCGCATGAGCGTGCGCATACTGGCTGTCGACGACTCAGCCTCGATGCGGCAGATGGTGGGCTTCACGCTCAAGGCCGCTGGTTACGAGGTCGCCGAGGCCGAAGACGGAGTGGCGGCGCTGCAGCTGGCGCGCAGCGAACGGTTCCAGCTGGTCCTGTGCGACGTCAACATGCCGAACATGGATGGCATCACGCTGGTGCGCGAGCTGCGCCAGTTGCCGGAGTACAAGTTCACCCCGCTGCTGGTGTTGACCACCGAGTCGGGCCAGGACAAGAAATTGGAAGGCAAGAGCGCCGGCGCAACCGGGTGGCTGGTCAAGCCATTCAATCCGGAGCAGCTGATCGCGACGGTGCAGCGCGTCATCTCCTGAGGCGCGGACATTCATGTCGTCGATCGACCTCAGCCGGTTTCACCAGACCTTCTTTGATGAAAGCCTGGAAGGGCTGGATACGATGGAGTCCGCGTTGCTGCGGCTTGATGTCGGCAGCGCCGATGCCGAGACCATCAACACCATCTTTCGTGCCGCGCACTCGATCAAGGGAGGTGCCGGCACCTTTGGCTTCTCCGCTGTCGCCGCGTTCACGCACCATGTAGAAACCTTGCTGGACCGCGTGCGCAGTGGCCAGCGCCAGGTTACCCAGAGCGATGTCGATCTGCTGCTGCGATCGGTCGATGTGATGCGCTCGATGCTCAAGGCAGCATCCAGCGGCGACGAACTCGACGCTGCGCAGGCTGCGGCTGTGCAAGCCGAGCTGGAGTCCAGCCTGGTCAGCGGAACAGCGCCGCCACCGCAGGTGCAGG
>JBFJKG010000558.1:0-1714 GCA_041635075.1 Solimonas sp. | reverse complement strand
GGCATCGATCCGCTCCATGTAAGGCGTGGCCCGAGGGCAACGAAAAGGCCGGCATCGCGTCGGCCTTTTCGTGCGCCACCGGTGGACCTGGTGACCTGAATCCTTGCGCCTTCCACGCGACCAGCCTCGTGGGCGAAGACCAGCGGCCTGCGCGACTGCGGCGCACTGTCCACGCCGCAACTGACGGAGTAAGGTCAAACCTCAAACCATTCGAGTCGCCGGTGACAGTGCGACGACGGACTGCCGGGGAGGCGCTGTATGAATTTCGAAAAGGTGCTGTTCGGGTTCTTCGTGCTGCTGGCGCTCACACTGAACTTCGGTTTCGTTATGGGGGACATTGACGCCCCCGAGCAACACCATGTCTACGAGTTGTTCGCGGCGCTGGTGGTCAGCCTGATCGCCACCGTCCTCAAGTTTGGCGACCGCAGTCACATCGGCGCGGTACTGCTCGCCACCAGCCTGGTCGCAGACCTGCATCTGGTGGCGGCGGCCCTGGTCTGGGGCGTGGCCAACCACATCACGCTCACCGGTGGCGAGCCCGGGACGGTGGCCAGTGTGGTGTCGCTGGCCGGCGGCGCGCTGCTCGCAAATCTCGCTTCGGTCGTCCTGCTGATCATCGAAACCGCCGCCCTGCGCCGCTGAGCCGCTGGCGTGCCCCCAAACGTTCAGCGAATCCCGTGAACAATGTGATCTTCCTGTTCCTGCGGCGCATGCGCGCGCCGCTGATCGTGCTGATCGCGGCCTACTCGATATCGATCGGCGGGCTGGTGCTGATTCCGGGACTCGATGATCAGGGCCAGCCATGGCGTTTCGACTTCTTCCACGCGTTCTACTTCGTCAGCTTCATGGGCTCGACGATCGGCTTTGGCGAGATTCCCTACGCGTTCACTCCCGCGCAGCGCCTGTGGGTCTCGCTATGCATCTTCCTGACAGTGCTTGCCTGGCTGTATGCGATCGGGCGTATCTTCACGCTGATCCAGGAGCCGACGTTCCAGCGCGCGCTGCGGGAGGCGCGCTTCATCGTCGCGGTGCGTGCAATCCGCACGCCGTTCTACATCGTCTGTGGTTACGGCGAGACCGGCAGCCTGCTGGTGCGCGCACTGGCGCGGCGCAACTTCCAGTGTGTGGTCATTGACCAGAATCAGGAGAGCCTCGACGCGCTGGCGCTTGAGAACCTCGGCATGGATGTTCCGGGCTTCTGCGGTGATGCCGCGCACACTCAAACGCTGATCGAAGCCGGTCTGCGGAAGTCGTTGTGCCAGGCCGTGATTGCCGTCACCGATCGTGATGAGAGCAACATCAAGATTGCGATCACGGCCAAGCTGCTGCATCCGCATATCAAGGTCATCTCGCGCGCGGCCACGGCTGAGACCGTCGAGAACCTGGAGTCATTCGGCACCGATCACATCATCAACGCCTACCGCAGCTTCGGCGAACATCTTGCGATGACGATGCGCACACCCAGCGTGCATCTGCTACATGCCTGGCTGATCAGCCTGCCCGGCAAGGAACTGCACCCGCCAGTCACACCGCCCAAGGGCAAGTGGGTGATCTGTGGCTACGGCCGCTTTGGCAAGGCGGTACAGCGCGCGCTTGAACAAGAGGGAAACCAGACCTGCGTCATCGAGCAGCTTGCCGAGCACGCGCCGGCAGCGGCGGTGGTCGGCAACGGCACATCTGCCGCGCCGCTGCTCGAGGCCGGCGTTCGCGATGC
>JBFJKG010000557.1:0-1716 GCA_041635075.1 Solimonas sp. | reverse complement strand
CTGCCGACCACATGCGCCACCGGGCGCGGGTCATCGCCGGTACGCAGCTTGACCTCCATCACCACCAACCGGCGACCGAGCTTGAGCAACACGGCTTCGCCGGTCACATCGCCGGGCTGAGCCTTGTTGAGAAAGTGCAGGTTGAAATCACTGGTAACCGCCATCAGCTCCGGGCCCAGATGCGAGAGCACCAGCGCGTACATCGCCGAGTCCGCAGCAGTGAACAAGGTGGGGCCGGACACTACATTACCGGGGCGCAGCATGTTCTCGCTGAACGGAATGCGGATGCGCGCATAGCCAGGGCGCACCTCTTCCACCCGTAAGCCGCCATGCTGGACGATCTTGAGATTGCCGACGATTAACGCCTGCGTGGCGGCCGCATCCAGCTTCAGTTCCACCATAACCCCTGCACTCCGTCGTAAATCAGCTTCAGCGAAAGAACGATCAAGATCCAGCGAAACAGGCGCGCGAAGGTTTCGTCACTGACCATTCCGTTCAACCGCTTGCCGGCTACCGTACCCAGCACCACCGCGAGACACAGCGGGATCAGCAGGCCGGGTTGCGCGAGGGCGCTGAAGCCGACCATGCCAAAGGCGATCACACGCAGGCCGTGGCCCAGAACCTGCGTCAGCGCCAAGGTGCCGATCACGGTCTCCTTGCGCCACTCCGGCCTGAAGAACAGGCGCCCGACAAACAGGCCGGTCGCGCCCACGAACAATCCGAGGCTGCCGTTGAGTGCGCCGGCGATGACAAACGACGGCCGCGCCGGCAATGCCATCTGCGCCGCGCGCGCCGGTGCCAGCGAAGCGAGAATCAGACCGGCCAGCACCAGACGCACGAGGTCTGCATTGACCGCCGCAACGTAGGGCACCACCAGTATCGTCGCGGGCACCGCCGCCAGCAGAAACCAGCCAGCAGCCCGCCACTCCACGTGCTTTACGTAAGCTGCGGTGCGCGAAGCGTTGGACACCAGCTGCACCGCGGCAAACAGTGGCACCGCTTCTGCTGGCGCCATGCCAATGGCATAGAACAGGCCGATCAAGATGGTGCCGCCGCCCAGACCGGCCGCGCCTGACAGTGCCGCGGTCAGAAACCCGGCAACAATCACCACCACCGCCAACGCGCTCATCAGTGCAGTCGGCGGCCCGGTGGTGAGTTGGCAATGCGCTGCCACTCGGCATAGGCGCGGAACTCGGCCATGCTCAGGCTGCCGTTGCCATCGCTGTCCAGGGTCTCGAAAGGCACATCCAAGTACGGCCAGCCATCGCGCAGTTCCTGGGGCGAGATTTGTTCGTCGCCATTGACGTCAGCGGCGGCAAACTCCTCCTGCAGGCGTTGCTCGTAGGGGCGCTCGGGCGCCCCGTAACGTTCGCCGACACTGGAACAGGCGGCCAACAGGGACAGGCACAACGGCAATAGAAGTCGCATGGGCGCAATTGTGCCGCAACTGGCTCACGGCGACCTCAGCGGCGGCGGCTTCAGGAAATCAGCATCGTCGCCAGACCCAGCATCAGCCCCATGCCGAGGATGTCGGTAAACGTGGTGAGAAAGATGCTGCTCGCGGTGGCGGGGTCGGCGCCGTAGCGGCGCAGAAACACCGGCACCAGCACCCCGAAGATGCCGCTGCCGGTGCAGGCGCCAATCATCGCGATGCAGATCACCAGTGCCAGCCGCAACGGATCAGCGCTGCCGGTATGCGCGGCGTAGAACCACATG
>JBFJKG010000556.1:0-1716 GCA_041635075.1 Solimonas sp. | reverse complement strand
TGCCGCCGCTTCGTCGGTGAAATCGTAGCGCCCAGCCCCGGCGTGGGTTTCCAGATAACACCAGGGCTTGTCCTTGGCGTTGAGCGCACGCAGCAGGGCCACCAGCAGCACGTGCTTGAAAACATCTGCAAAGTTGCCGGCGTGAAATCGGTGTCGATAGTGCATGACCGCATTATCCACTGAGCCACGACGACACGGGGCACGCGGGCGCGGCAACTGCCGCTCCGGCAACTGCCTGCGATATGCTGCGGCGGGTCGGCATGCCGCTGCGCAGGCGCGCGCGAATTGCTAGCGACCCGAATTCAGTCTGGAGGCCCCATCAATGACGCAGAACAACATCGATTCCGTCCTCATCGAGAAACGCTCATTCGCGCCGTCCGCGGAATTTTCCACGCGCGCACGCCTGAATGCCGAACGCCTGGCCGCGCTGCATGCAGCGGCGGCGGCAGACCATGTCGGCTTCTGGGCAGAGCTCGGGCGCAAGCAGCTCGCCTGGCAGACCCCGTTTACCCGGGCCCTGGACGACAGCCAGGCGCCAAACTACCAGTGGTTTGTGGATGGCAGGACCAATGCCTCGGTCAATTGTCTGGATCGTCACCTCGGCGCACGCGGCGACAAGATTGCAATCCGCTTTGAGGGCGAAAAGGGCGATACCCGCACCTACAGTTACAAGGCGCTGCATGCCGAGGTCTGCAAGCTCGCCAATGCTCTGAAGTCACTGGGCATCGCCAAGGGCGATCGCGTGGTGATCTATCTGCCGATGACCCCGGAGGCAGTGATCTCGATGCTGGCCTGCGCGCGCATCGGTGCGATCCACTCGGTGGTGTTTGGGGGCTTCTCCGCCACCTCGCTGAAGGATCGCATCGAGGACACCGGCGCGCGGCTGCTGATCACCGCAGACGGCGGCCATCGTGGCGGGCACATTGTCGAGCTGAAGAAGACGGCCGACGAGGCGCTGGCACAAGGCTGCAACACTATCGAGAAAGTGCTGGTGTTCCGGCGCAGCGGTCATGAAGTGGCGTTCGACGGCACCCGCGAAATCTGGGCTTCAGAGCTGCTCAGCACGCAAGCCCCGCACTGTGATCCGGAGTGGGTGGAGTCCGAACACCCGCTGTTCCTGCTCTACACCTCGGGCTCCACCGGCAAGCCCAAGGGCATCCA
The DNA here is from genome assembly GCA_041635075.1 of Solimonas sp. GTDB lineage: Bacteria > Pseudomonadota > Gammaproteobacteria > Nevskiales > Nevskiaceae > Solimonas. The sequence continues at coordinate 555 of JBFJKG010000556.1, read as the reverse complement.
GCACTCCACCGGCGGTTACCTGCTCGGCGCCACGGTAACCTGTCAGTGGGTGTTCGATCTGCGCGACGACGATGTGTTCTGGTGCACGGCCGATGTCGGCTGGATCACCGGCCACAGCTACGTGACCTACGGCCCGCTCAGCAACGGCGCCACGATCCTGATGTACGAGGGCGCGCCCACGGTGCCGGACGCCGGCCGCTTCTGGAAGATTTGCCAGGACCACGGCGTCACAATCTTCTATACGGCACCCACCGCGATCCGCGCGCTGATGAAACTGGGCGAGTCCTGGCCGGAGAAGTACGACCTTTCGAAATTGCGCCTGCTCGGCAGCGTCGGCGAGCCGATCAACCCGGAGGCATGGATCTGGTACCACCGCGTGATCGGCAAGGAGCGCCTGCCGATCGTCGATACCTGGTGGCAGACCGAAACCGGCGCGATCATGATTTCACCGATTCCTGGCGCCATCGCCACCAAGCCCGGATCCTGCACCCGCGCGCTGCCCGGCATTGCCGTCGATATCGTCGATGAAGCCGGCCAGGCCCTGGGCGGCAACGA
>JBFJKG010000555.1:0-1723 GCA_041635075.1 Solimonas sp. | reverse complement strand
GGTGGTACCGAAGCCCAGGACTGGGCCGAAATCCTGTTGCGCATGTACATGCGCTGGGCCGAAGGCAAGGGCTTCAAGGTCGAACTGATGGAGCGCTCCGACGGCGAAGTGGCGGGGATCAAGTCGGCTACGATCTTTGTAGAGGGCGAATACGCCTACGGCTGGTTGCGCACCGAGACGGGAGTGCATCGCCTGGTGCGCAAGTCGCCATTTGACTCCGGTAACCGCCGGCACACGTCGTTTGCCGGCGTATTCGCCGCCCCCGAGATCGACGACGATATCGAGGTGGAGATCAATCCTGCAGATCTGGAAGTCGGGACATTCCGCTCCAGCGGCGCCGGTGGCCAGCACGTCAACAAGACCGAGTCGGCCATTCGCATCAAGCACATGCCCAGCGGAATCGTGGTTGCCTGTCAGACCGAGCGCAGCCAGCACGCCAACCGTGATCGGGCGATGAAGATGCTGAAGGCCAAGCTCTACGAGATGGAGCTGCAGAAACGCAACGCCGCCAAGCAGAAGATCGAAGATTCAAAGAGCGATATCGAGTGGGGCAGTCAGATTCGGTCCTATGTGCTGGACCAGTCGCGCATCAAGGACCTGCGTACCGGCGTGGAAATCGCCGATACGCAAAAGGTACTCGACGGCCATCTCGATCCATTCATCGAAGCGAGCTTGAAGCAGGGGCTGTAAGCCGCGCCTTGCGCCGCCCCGGAACCAGACCATGAGCCAAGATCCGAAAACTCACGCGCCGGCCGGCGAGCCGGCCATAGACGAGAACCACATCATCGCCGCGCGGCGCGACAAGCTCGACGCGCTGCGGGCCGTGGGCAACGCCTATCCGAACACGTTCCGCCGGGACACCCTGGCCGAGCACCTGCACGGCAGTTACGGCGAGCGCGATGCCGCGTCGCTGGAAAGTGAAACCGCCGTGTTTGCCATTGCCGGGCGCCTGATGGCCAAGCGTGTCATGGGCAAAGCCAGCTTTGGTCAGCTGCAGGACATGTCCGGGCGCATCCAGATCTTTGTGCAGCTCAACGCGGTAGGCGATGCCGCCTACGACGCCTTCAAAGGCTACGATGTCGGTGACATCCTCGGCGTGCAAGGCACCGTGTTCAAGACCAAGACCGGAGAGCTGTCGGTCAAGGCCGCCAGCGTCGTCCTGCTGGTCAAGGGGCTGCGGCCGTTGCCGGAAAAGTGGGCCGGGTTGACCGACACCGAGGTGCGTTACCGCCAGCGGTATCTGGACCTGATCGTCAATCCAGAGGTCCGCACTACGTTCGAGAAGCGTGGTCAGACCGTGCGCTTTATCCGTAATTTCCTCGATTCGCTGGGCTTCATCGAGGTTGAGACACCCATGCTGCAGGTGATTCCAGGAGGGGCTACGGCACGTCCTTTCGTGACGCACCACAACGCCCTGGATCGCGACCTCTACCTGCGCATCGCCCCCGAGCTGTACCTGAAGCGTCTGGTAGTCGGCGGTTTCGAACGGGTCTACGAGATCAACCGCAACTTCCGCAACGAGGGCTTGAGCACGCGGCATAACCCCGAGTTCACGATGCTGGAGTTCTACCAGGCGTACGCCGACTATCAAGACGCAATGAACCTGGTGGAGACGCTGATCCGTGACGCGGCGCTGACCGTGAACGGTACCGGCAAGCTCAGCTACCAGGGGCGCGACTACGATCTGGAGCAACCGTTCAATCGCTGGACGATGAGCGAGTCG
>JBFJKG010000554.1:0-1724 GCA_041635075.1 Solimonas sp. | reverse complement strand
GGGCCTCAGCAGCTGCGCTTGCTCCTGAGTAGTCGCGGCTTCAACCAGAAACACCATGCGGCTGCGCTGCTCGCGGCTGTAGATCACCGGCGGCGTAAATTCGGCCTGTGCCGACACTCTGGAAATCGTCGCATGCACCGGCTCCGCACAGCCGTCGCAACGCGCCGTGACTGCCTGCCCCGGATGCAGCGCGCCGGCAACCGGTTCCGGCACAAAGAACCGAAGATGCCGTGCTGCGGGAGGCAGCAGCGCGAGTACCGGCGCACCGGCCGGAACCCACTCACCTGCTCTGAAGTAGATGTCGTCAATCACGCCCGCGGCGGGCGCGGTCTGCGTCTTCTGATCCAGCGCCCACTGCGCGGATCTGACCGCAGCTTCCGCCGCTTCTACTTCACTGGCGACCGCCTGCACTGCATCAGATCGACCTGCCAACTCCGCGCTGCGCAACTGTGCGCGCAGCTCTGCAATCTGCGCAGCATCGGCCCGAACCTGATTCTGCGCACGATCACGACTGTCGGTACTCGCAAGCCCCTGCTCATACAAGGCCAGCTGCCGCTGCAGTTGCGCGGTGCTGAGCGCGTATGCTGCCTGCGCGCGCGTCAGCTGGGCGCGGATCACATCCAGTTCGTCGTCGCGCTTTCCTTTGTTCAGGTCGGCATAGCGGGCCTCAGCCGAGGCCAGTTGTGCCTGAGCCTGCGCAAGCTGTGCCTGCTCCGCTCCGGCCTCGAGCGCAAACAGACGCGCACCGTCGGCCACGGTATCGCCGCGTGCCACCGCCAGCAGCTGCAGCTGGCCAGCGCGGGGCGCGGCCAGGCGGATGTAGTCACCCTCAACGTAGCCCTGATACTGCACAGGAGGCGGCTCCGAACAGGCCGCCAGCGCCACCGCCACCACCACCGCCACCAGCCCGCCATATTTATGTGCCATCGGCAGACTCCTCCAGTTGCTTCTGCAAGGCACGCAATGCGGCCAGCGAAAATTGGGTGATATGCGCTGCCAGCTCCGGTACCGGGTGACCGTCATAGGTCTGCGGGGCGAGTATGCTCACCAGCGGTCGCGCAAATAGATAGAAGATGCATTGACTGATCACGCTCAAAGTCGCCCGCTGCACCAGACCGGCGTCTGCGCGCGAACCCAGTAAACGCGCAACGATCAGACTGAGCGCCCGATACTGCGGGCGCACGACCTCCTCGATCAGGGGCGCAAGCGCTGCCGTCGGCGCAGCCATCTCGCGCACCATCAATCTGGCAACCAACGCACTGCCATCCTCGGCAAGGAAGCGGCTCAACAGGGCCTGCACGGCGGCGCCGAGCAACGCCTCCGGCTGCGCTTCCGCGGTTGCATCGGGTAGCGGATAGCGGCCGATCCGGGCTTTAGCCTGGCGGTTCAACACTTCGCGATACAACGCGTGCTTGCCCCCGAAGTGGTAACTGATCGCCGCCACATTGGCCCCGGCCCGCGTCGCGATATCCCGTACGCGGGCGAGCTGCAGCCCCTTCTCGGCAAAGACCTCGGCAGCGGCCGCCAGCAGGGCTTCGGCGGTCGGTTCGGGCGCGGCTCCCGGACTCTCTGGTGTCTTGCGCGGCATTATTAAAACAATAGATTAAAACATTTGTTTTAGATTACGCTTCCGCCGCCGGCCTGGCAATCGCCGGCGCTCGTCAGCGTCTGGGTGGCGCGCACGCAAAAAACCACGGCAGGCCGCAAGGGCCTACCGTGGTTTT
>JBFJKG010000553.1:0-1725 GCA_041635075.1 Solimonas sp. | reverse complement strand
GCAACGTTCGCGGCACCGCCCGGACGCACCTCGTCCTTGAGTATGCGCACCACCTGCACCGGAGCCTCGGGCGAAATACGCGAAGTCGGGCCCGACCAGTAGCGGTCGAGCATGACATCGCCCGCTACCAGCACCTGGGCGGTCGAGAAATCCGGGAGTACGTCACTCATGCCTGAGACCGGGCCCTAGATGTGTGCCAACCACTCCGGATACTGCGCGCTCTTGCCCTGAACTAGGTCCAGATAGGCCGCCTGCAGCTTGGCGGTGACGGGGCCGCGCGAGCCCTCGCCCACCGGCCGGTTGTCGACTTCGCGTATCGGCGTGACTTCCGCCGCCGTGCCGGTAAAGAAGGCTTCGTCGCAGCAGTACAGCTCGTCACGGGTAATGCGGCGCTCACGCACGGTGTAGCCATGGTCCTGCGCCAGCTGCATCACCGTGCGGCGGGTGATGCCATCCAGCGCACTGGTGACGTCCGGAGTGCTGATCACGCCATCACTGACCAGGAAGATGTTCTCGGCCGAACCCTCGGCCACGTACCCGTCCGGGTCCAGCATCAAGGCCTCGTCATAGCCGTCGCGCAGCACTTCATTCAGTGCCATCGACGAGTTCAGGTAGTTGGCGTTGGCCTTGGCTCGGCACATCGACGAATTCACATAGTGCCGCGCGAACGAGCTGGTCTTGATGCGGATGCCGCGCTCCATGTTGTCGGCACCCAGATACGCGCCCCAGGTCCAGGCCGCAACAATCACATGGGTATTGAGCCCGGTGGCACGCAGACCCATGCCTTCCGAACCGTAGAACACCATCGGCCGCAGATAAGCGGACTCCAGCTTGTTGGCGTGCAGCACTTCCTTCTGCGCCGCGTTCAATTGCTCCTGCGTCCACGGCATCTTGATGCCGAGGATCTTGGCAGAGTTGAACAGACGCTTGGTGTGCTCTTCCAGACGGAAGATCGCAGTACCGGTCGGCGTCTTGTAGGCGCGCACGCCCTCAAAACAGCCAACACCGTAATGCAGGGTATAGGTGAGGACGTGGGTCGTGGCCTCGCGCCATGGCACCAGCTTGCCGTCATACCAGATGAAGCCGTCGCGGTCGGCCATCGAACTCATGAATTCATTCCCCGAATCAGTAAAGGAGATATCAACAGACAAGCCCGCGAATGAGCGCGGGCGCACAGTATTATAGGGCCGTGCCCCACTCCACGACGACGACATCCGCTCCGCTAGCCGAGCACCTGCCGATACGCGGCGAGCAACCGCGCATTCTGATCGTGCGGCTGTCTGCACTGGGCGACATTGTGTTTTCCAGTTCGCTGCTGGAAAACCTGCGGCGGCGCTGGCCGAAGGCGCATATCAGCTGGCTGGTGCAGCAGAATTTTGCCGGCATCCTGAAGTCGGAACTGGGTGAAGGCGGCCGTCTGGATGACTGCATCGTGGTTCCCGCCAACATCTACCGCTCGCTGGGCGCCCTGTATCGGCTGCGCCGGCAACTGGCGGAGCGGCGCTTTGACTGGGTGCTGGACATCCAGGGGCTGTTCAAGTCACGCGTGCTCGCAGCCTTGACCCCTGGGGCATACCGCATCGGCTTCGACTCCAAGGAACCAGGCACCTGGCTGCTGCACGCGCGCCTGCCCAAGGGCGGCGATGCGCGGGATATCAGCTCGGAATATCGCTACTTTGCGACGGCCTTGACCGATTTGCCGTCAGGGCCTCCGCGGCTGACGGT
>JBFJKG010000552.1:0-1730 GCA_041635075.1 Solimonas sp. | reverse complement strand
GCGACTTCGGCACGATCCCGCACGCCACGCATAGCCTGCTCACGCGTCAGCTTGATGGCCACATCGACCAGATCGCGGACGATGGTGTCTACATCTTTGCCAACGTAGCCGACCTCGGTGAACTTGGTTGCCTCCACCTTCACAAACGGTGCATTGGCAAGCTTGGCCAGCCGCCGCGCGATTTCGGTCTTGCCGACGCCGGTTGGCCCGATCATCAGGATGTTCTTCGGGTGAATCTCCGCGCGCATCGGCCCCGCGACTTGCGCGCGCCTCCAGCGGTTACGCAAGGCAACCGCAACCGCACGCTTGGCCGCCGACTGCCCCACGATGTGACGGTCCAGCTCCTGGACGATTTCACGCGGGGTCATGGAGGTGGGCGCTGCGGCTGGCTCAGTCATGGTGATTTCTTCGGAAGGCGGGGGGTGTCAACGCGGCGTGCGGCTATGCGCTCACGCGTTCAAGGTTTCTATCGTCAGTGTGTGGTTGGTGTAAATGCAGATGTCGGCCGCAATGTGCAGTGCCTTCTCGACGATTGCGGTCGCGTCCAGCTCGGTGTTGTCCACCAGAGCACGCGCCGCAGCGCTGGCAAAACTGCCACCCGAACCGATGGCGATAACACCATGCGCCTCGGGCTCCATGACATCACCATTGCCCGACAGCATCAGCGATGCATCCTTGTCGGCAACGATGAGCAGGGCCTCGAGGCGACGCAGGTAACGATCCGTGCGCCAATCCTTGGCCATCTCGACGGCCGCACGCACCAGTTGGCCGCCGTGCTTCTCAAGCTTGCCCTCGAACCGTTCGAACAGCGTAAACGCGTCTGCGGTACCGCCCGCAAAGCCGGCAAGTACCTTGTCGCCATACAGACGGCGGACCTTGCGCGCGTTGTTCTTGACACGCGTATTGCCCATCGAGACCTGGCCGTCGCCCCCCAGCGCGACCTGACCGTTGCGCCTGACACAAAGAATGGTGGTGCCGTCGAATTGCTGCATGTCTGGAGAGCCTGCTTGAATTGCGAACAGTGATCGTGGGGACTGACGCCACGCTATTCAAGGATGCTCGCCAACCATCGGCCAAAAGAAAAGGCGCCTTTCGGCGCCTTTTCATACTGCATGCACAGCTTACTGAACGGCTTCACCCTCAGCCGGCGCGTCGCTGATGGTCTCGCTGCTGTCCATCGCGGCGGCGTCTTCCATCGCGGCAGCCGGCTCGCACTTGGCGTTCGGTTCCGCGCCACATTCGCAAACGGCGGTTTCGCCGGCTGCGCACTGGATCGTGGCGGTCACGCCTTCACCACAGTCCTGGGCGCAGGACTGGGCGGCAACGGCAGCATCAGCAGCAACCTGCTCGGCAGCCGGGGCGGCGTCCATGGCGGGCTGTTCGGCAACCGGAGCCGGAGCAGCTTCAACCGGAGCGGCGTCTTCTTTCTTGCCGCAGGCGGCAAGCGTCAGGGCGGCCGCTAGGCCCATCGCGATCAGAATATTGCGGTTCATCAAAAAACTCCCAAATATTTATACGGAACTGGAGGGCATCGTTGAGTCCGGTCACTGGCAGCACCGCCCCTCAACAAGGCGCGAAATCATACACTGGATTCCATGAAGATCATGCGGCTGCTCAGGGCTTTCGGCTCTTTGCATCGGCATCGGGCCGCTTCCGGGCACGCGGGTGCGCGGCGTCATAGACGGTGGCCAAGCGCTGCCAATCGAGGTGGGTGTAGATCTGCGTTGTGG
>JBFJKG010000551.1:0-1730 GCA_041635075.1 Solimonas sp. | reverse complement strand
TGCCGTGGGCATCACCGATACTGGCCACATCCACGCCCATCAGCTTGAGCTTGGTGCTCATGTCGGCGCCGAGAAAGGCGCCGTCTTCACCGCGGATCGCCTTGGCCGCGACTTCGGCCATCTGATAGCCCGGCGCGACCAGACCAAATAGCCGGCCACTCCAGAGTGCGCATTCACCGATCGCGTAGATCGCCGGATCGGAGGTGCGGCACTGATTGTCGATGACGATGCCGCCGCGTTCGCCGAGCTTCAGCCCGGCTTCGCGCGCAAGCTGGTCGCGCGGCCGAATGCCGGCGGAGAACACGATCAGATCGGTTTCCAGATAACTGTCGTCGACGAACACCATGCGATGTCGCGCACCTTCACCATCGACGATTTCGCGCGTGTTCTTGGATGTATGCACGCCGACCCCGAGCGCCTCGATCTTGCGTCTCAGCAGGCGGCCACCGGTGTCATCGATCTGCACTGCCATCAGGCGTGGCGCGAACTCCACCACATGAGTCTGCAGGCCGAGGTCCTTCAGCGCCTTGGCGGCTTCCAGCCCCAGCAGTCCGCCACCGACCACGGCGCCGGTTCTGGCGCTTGCGGCCGCGCTGCGGATGGCGTCGAGGTCCTCCAGCGTTCGATACACATAGCAATGCGGCCGGTCCTTGCCCGGCAGCGGTGGCACGAACGGATACGATCCGGTGGCCAGCACCAGCACGTCATATGGCAGCACCTCGCCGCGGCTGGTGGTGACCGTGCGCGCGCTGCGGTCGATGCTGACGGCAGCTTCATTCAGCCGCAGCACCTGACCGCTGCTCTCAAAGTGGCCTTCCGCAACCATCGACAACTGCTCGGCGCTGACGCCGCTGAAATAGGACGTCAACTGCACACGGTCATACGCCGGCCGCGGTTCCTCGCACAGCACGGTGACCTGGTAGCGGCCTGCCTGTGCCAAGCACTCGAGAAAGCGATGGCCGACCATGCCATGGCCGACCACGACCAGCCTGAGCGGCGGCGCCGGACGGATTGAGCCTTCGGACATTGTTCGAATCTCCTGCGCCGATCGCGCTCGATTAAAAGGCGACGGGCATAAAAAAAGGCGCCCTGTAGCGGTCATACAGCTCCGCTTCCAAGACACCGTTGTCGGGGCGCACTTCCGAGCGCGCGTGGCAGGACCTTCTTTGGCGCTGCCACGGCTGTTAAAGCAAGCCCTATGCCACCGAGGGCGGCACCTGTTGCAGGCGGCCTTAGCGGAGGACAGCGCGCGGCGCCCGCACCAACTCAGGGCGGCATCGCCGCGCCTTGGTGCGCGCTGCTGCTAAGGCGCGCGTGGGTCGTAGTGACCGCCGTCAAAGTGGCGATCGGCCGCCAGCATCAGTTCGCCATCGGTACTCGCGCAGGCATACGGCTGGGTGTGAGCGCCTTCTATCTTTTCGTCCGCCGCCGGCACCGCAATACCGAGGCTCTGAGCGGCCTGACGATACAGATCCGGCCGATAACTGCTGGCGGCAACGGCACGTGGATCAACGCCGCCGTCCGTATGATTCCAGCGCCGCATCTGCGACAGCAGCCATAGCGCATGCGAGCGCCACGGAAACCCGGCAGCGCCTTCGTGAAAGCGGAGCTGCGGCAGGGCCGCCAGCACCTGTGCGCGTGTGGCGGGCAGATAGCCGCCGTCGCACATCCATTCCGCGGCTTGCGCGTGATGCGCGGGATCATCCAGCCAGCGTCCGGCTTCTATCAAC
>JBFJKG010000550.1:0-1738 GCA_041635075.1 Solimonas sp. | reverse complement strand
GGCGAGATCCCGATCGCGACCCTGCCAGGTGGCGGCACCCTCAAGGTCATTGCCGGCCACGTGGACGTGGACGGACGCCGAGTTTCCGGCCCGATCAACGCCGACGGCAGCCATGGCACCGACCCGCTCTACCTCGACTTGCAGTTACCGCCCGGCACCCGCCACGTGCAGTCGCTGGCGACGGCGCACAGCGCCTTCCTGTATGTCTATGAAGGCACGGTAACCGTGGGCGCCAGCGCCGATGCGCGTGAACTGAGCACCTATGCCAGCGGCGTGCTCACGAATGGCGATACCGTCGAGATTCAGGCCGGCGCAGAGGGTGCCCGCCTGATCCTGCTGGCCGCGCGCCCACTCAATGAACCGGTGGTGCAGTACGGCCCCTTCGTGATGAACACGCGCGAGGAAATCGAGCAGGCACTCGCCGACTACCGCAGCGGGCGGCTCGCCGCCTGAATGTCCGGGAGCCCCTGATGAGCACAGCCCCCGCGCAACGCATACCCAGTCACGACAGCGTGCTCGGCGAGGGCATGCGGATCCGCCGCGCACTGCCCAGCCGCCAGCGTCGCATGATCGGCGCCTGGTGTTTTCTCGATCACTTCGGCCCGCTGGACACCCGTGAAGGTCGCGGACTGAGGGTCGGACCGCATCCGCATACCGGCCTTCAGACCTTTACCTGGCCGATGGCCGGCGAGATTCTGCATCGAGACAGCCTGGGCTCCGAGCAACTGATCCGGCCAGGTGCCGTTAACCTGATGACCGCAGGACGCGGCATCTCGCACTCCGAGGAATCGCCGGCCACGCGCTCACCGCTGCTGCACGGTGCGCAGCTATGGATTGCGCTGCCCGATGCGCAGCGCCATATCGAACCGGCATTCGAACACTATCCATCGGTGCCGTCGCTGCAGCGCGACGGCTTCAAGGTCACGGTCATGGCCGGCGACGCACTCGGTGAGCGCTCGCCGGTGCGCGTGCACACCCCACTGGTCGGGCTGGAACTGCTCAGCGCAGATGGCGCCCGTACACGCCTGCCGTTGCGGGCCGAATTCGAACACGCGGTGCTGGTGCTGGAAGGCGCGCTGCAGGCCGATGGCGAGGCGCTGGAGCCCGGGACGCTGCTGGTGTTGCCACCGGGGCGCGATCACCTCGACCTGCACGCAGACACCGCCAGCCGGAGCTTGCTGATCGGCGGCGAACCATTCCCGGAAGAGATTCTGATGTGGTGGAACTTCATCGGCCGCACCAAGGCGGAGCTTGAGCAGTACACCCGCGACTGGAATGCCGGCAAGGGCTACCTCGGCGAGGTACACGGCTATGACGGCCCACGGCTGGAAGCTCCGCTGCCGCCCTGGGCCACGACAGAGGATCGGCCATGAAGCAGATTGCAGAAGCGCTCGTGGCGTCGACCGACCAGGACTATCGGCACACCATCGCCACCGGCACGCATCAGCTCAGCGCCGATGAACCGGTTGCGGCCGGCGGCGGCGACGCCGGGCCGGCGCCGTATGAATTGCTGCTGGCCAGCCTCGGCGCCTGCACCGCGATCACCTTGCGCATGTATGCACAGCGCAAGAACTGGGAACTCGGCCAGTTCAGCGTCAGCCTGCAGCTGCTCAAGAATCATGAGGGTGATACGCGCATCGAGCGTCAGCTCAGCGCCAGCGCGCCGCTGGACCCGGCGCAGTGGGCGCGCCTGCTTGAAATCGCGGAGAAGACGCCGGTCACGCTGACGTTGAAAAGC
>JBFJKG010000549.1:0-1744 GCA_041635075.1 Solimonas sp. | reverse complement strand
GTGGCCATTGCGGTCGGCCACGATGGCTGGATCCTGCGTAGCGAAGATCGCGGCCAGAGCTGGACTGAAGCCGCGTTCTCTACAGACCACTCCGATCCGTTTCTGGGCGTGGCCGGACCTTATGACGGCAAGCTGTACGCCTACGGCGCTTTTGGCAAGTTCATGGTGTCGACGGATCTTGGCAAGACCTGGCAGGCCCAGGCGTTGGTCGAGGAGGGCGCAGAAGCGGCGGCCCCTACAGCGGTTGAGGTCGACACTACCGCTGAGGACTACGATCCCTTTGCCAGTTACACCGCGGGCGCCAGTGCCGGCGGTACGCTGGCAGATCGTCATCTGAATGACATGGCCCGCGCCGCCGACGGCAGCCTGTGGCTGGTGGGCGAACGCGGATTGTTGGCGCAGTCCGTGAACGGCGGGGAGAGCTGGAAGGTGCTCGATCCTATCTATGCCGGTTCGCTGTTCGGCATCATCGAATTGCCCGGCGGCGATTTGCTGGCGTTTGGCATGCGGGGCCATGCCTTTGTCAGCCGCGACAACGGCCGGCAATGGGTGGCCTCCGAAGTGCCGTTGCCGCTGTCGCTGTTCGACGGCGCTGTCGACGCGGAGGGCAACGCCGTGCTGGTTGGTGCCAGTGATGCCGTGCTGAAGTCCACCGACAAGGGCGCTAGCTTCCAGCTGGTCTCGCAGAAGGACCGACGTGGCCTGGCCGCAGTGCTGCCGTTGGATGACGGTGGCTGGCTGACCGGCGGTGAAGCCGGCATCAAATCGCAACAGCCCGGCGTCGGCAAGACGGATGAATCGAAGGTGCAAGCTGAAGGAGACGCTTCATGAGCCGCTCTGAGCGCGTGGTAGGCAAGCTGGCCGATCTGCTGCTCGGCTGGCGCAAGCCCCTGGCGGTTGTGTTCGCGGCGATCACGCTGTTCTTTGGCTGGAGTGCGTCGCACGTCCGGCTGGATCCCGGCTTCCTGAAGCTGATCCCCATCAAGCATGAGTACATGCAGACGATGATGGATTACATGCAGGATTTCTCCGGCGCCAACATGCTTCTGGTGAACCTGCGCTGGAAGGGCGAGGGAGACATCTACAACCCCGCCTTCATGGATGCGCTGCAGAAGGCGACGGATGACGTGTTCTTCATCCCCGGCATCAACCGCACCAAGGTTGCGTCGCTGTTCACGCCCAGTACCTACTACATCGAGATCACCGAGGACGGCTTTAACGGCGAACCCGTGGTTCCGGCGCGCTACTCCGGCAGCCAGGAAGAGCTGGATCAGGTGCGTCGCAACGTCGAGAACTCGGGGCAGATCGGCCTGCTGGTTGCCAACAACCTGAAGGGCGCGATGATACGCGCGGACCTGCAGGAGTACGACGCCAAGGCCGGCCCCGACGGGCCTCAGCGCGTGGATTACTGGGAGGTGCAATTGCGCCTTGAGGAAATCCGCAATCGTTTTGAGAACCCAAAGAAGTATGTGTACCGGATGAAGGCCGATCGCGAGCCGTTCAAGGCGGGCGAAGTCGTCTACGAAGGCTATGTCGACCACGGTTGGGCGCTGTTCATGCAGAGCTTCACCGCGCTCAAGCAGGTCGAGGGTCTGGAAGGCACTCAGGCATTCAAGGTGGACGGCGGCGAACTGACGGTGGAAGCCGTCGACAACCCGGACTACAACCCGAACATTGAAGTCAACGTCATCGGCTTTGCGCGATTGCTGGGCGATGTGATCAAGGGTCTGCTGGGTGTGTTCGC
>JBFJKG010000548.1:0-1745 GCA_041635075.1 Solimonas sp. | reverse complement strand
TTGACCACGGTGCGCAGGTTCAGCTCGCCGCGTTTGACCAGATCAATCAGCATCAGTAGTGAGTGCTGCACCAGCGGCAGTCCGGACGGTGCCTTGAAGTACGCGTTCGCTTTTTCCTCGGCGGTGTGCGGAGCGTGGTCGGTGGCGATCACGTCGATTCGGTCTTCCATGACGGCATGGACCAGGGCCAAGCGGTCTTCCGGTGTCTTGATGGCCGGATTGCACTTGATCAGGCTGCCGAGCTGTGCATAGTCGCGCGCATCCATTGCCAGATGATGGACGCAGGCTTCCACGGTGATTTTCTTGTTGTAGATCGGACCTGGGGTGAAGAACGCCAGTTCGCGTGCCGTGGTCAGGTGAAGGACATGCAGGTCTGCGTTATAGCGTTTGGCCAGTCCCACCGCCAATTCGGTGGACTTGTAGCAGGCCTCGGCAGAGCGGATGTTGGGATGCTCGGACATCGGCACGTCATCACCATACTTCTCACGCGCGTTGGCTTCGTTGGCCAGAATCATCGGTGTATCTTCGCAGTGGGTGACCACCATCAGCGGCGCGCGCGAGAAGATGCCTTCCAGGGTGCGCGGATCATCCACCAGCATGTTGCCGGTGCTGGCGCCCATGAACACCTTGATCGCGCAGGCCTCGTCGCGCTGCAGAGCGGCCACTTCCTCGAGATTGTCGTTGGCGCCGCCGAAATAGAACGCGTAATTGGCAAAGCAGCGATCCTTCGCCATAGCGTACTTCTCGGCCAGCAGCGCGCGCGTGGTGATGGCCGGCTTGTTGTTCGGCATGTCGAAGAAGCTGGTGGTGCCGCCGGCGATCGCCGCACGGGACTCGCTGTAAAGATCCCCTTTATGGGTCAATCCCGGCTCGCGGAAGTGGACCTGATCGTCAATCACTCCGGGCAGCAGCCACTGGCCTTGAGCATCCACCACGCGAACGCCGGCAGGGGCATCGATCTTGGCAGCGATCTTCTCGATGCGACCGTTGCGGATCAGCAGGTCTGCCGCAGTTTCGTGGCCTTCATTGATGATGTGCGCGTTGGTGATCAGCATGGTGGTCAGTTCCTGGGCTGAGTACTAACCCTCATGGTAAGCCTTGCGGCAACCTAAATGCCGGGGATCATGCGGCGCAGGGTGTCGTCCTTGCGCAGGTAGTGATGGTAGAGCGCGGCGCCGGCGTGCAGGCCGATCAGCCAGTAGCCTGCTACCCCGACGGTTTCATGAATCTCCTTGATCTGGCCGGCCAGCGCCTTGTTCGGAGCCAGCAGGGCCGGCAGTTCCAGGCCGAAGAAGGGAATGGGCTTGCCGGCTGCACTCAGCATCAGCCAGCCGCCCAGCGGCATGCCGATCATCAGGCCATAGAGCAGGACATGGGTCAGGGTGGACAGGCGCTGCTGCCAGCGGGGCAGGGGCGGGGTGATCGGTGGGCGCGGGCTCAGCCAGCGGCCGAGCAGGCGCAGCCACACCAGCACGAATACCGAGAGCCCCAGCATGAAGTGCCAAGTCTTCAGCAGGTTGCGCGGATCGCTGTCCTTGGGAAACTGCACGCGGAGTTCAATACAGGCGTAGACCGCAGCGAGCAGCAGCAGCATCAGCCAGTGCAGGCTGATCGAGAGCCATGAGTAACGGGTGGCGTTCATCACTTCTTCTTCTCCGTGCAAATGGATGGCATCACTACGCCCAGTCGCCCCAATAGGCCTGTAGTGCAGCGAGCGCGGCGACCCCGGCGGTTTCCGTGCGCAG
>JBFJKG010000547.1:0-1748 GCA_041635075.1 Solimonas sp. | reverse complement strand
GGCGCGATCATGATTTCACCGATTCCTGGCGCCATCGCCACCAAGCCCGGATCCTGCACCCGCGCGCTGCCCGGCATTGCCGTCGATATCGTCGATGAAGCCGGCCAGGCCCTGGGCGGCAACGACCAGGGTGGCTATCTGGTGGTCAGCAAACCCTGGCCATCGATGCTGCGCACGATCTGGGGCGACAACGCGCGCTACATCAAGACCTACTGGGGGCAGTTCGAGAATCCGCCCGCCGGCTACCCCAGCGGCGGGCGGCGCTGGCTCTACGTGGCTGGCGACAGCGCACATCGCGATGCCGACGGCTACTACTGGATCATGGGCCGCATCGACGACGTGCTGAATGTGTCAGGTCATCGCCTGGGCACCATGGAAGTCGAAAGCGCGCTGGTTGCGCACCCGCGCGTCGCCGAGGCTGCCGTGGTCGGCAGACCTCACGAGGTCAAGGGTGAAAGCATTTTCGCCTACGTGATCTGCCGCGGGCCGCGCCCGGAAGGTGCGGAGGCCGAGGCACTGGGCAAGGAACTGCGCGAGCACGTCGCCAAGCAGATCGGCGCGCTGGCCAAGCCCGACGACATCCGCTTTGCCGAAAACCTGCCAAAGACCCGAAGCGGCAAGATTATGCGCCGCCTGCTGCGCTCCATCGCCAAGGGCGAAGAGATCACGCAGGACATCTCGACGCTGGAGAACCCGGCGATCGTCGCGCAACTCGCCGGCAAGGCCTAGCGCAGCTCAGACGCCCTCATCGCGACGATCCACCGGCTCGTTGAGGCGCAGCTTGCTGAGATGGTTGTCGACCAGTTCACCGGTCGACGCCATCCGCCCCAGAAAGTAGTAGCGCTGCCAGGCCTGCTTCAGCGTCGCCTCGTCGCCAGCGCGGAAGCGTTCCATGAACTGCTCACGCTGGTTGCGCCAGGCCAGGTACTGCTCGTTGAGCTCGGCATCGCTGGCCAGATCGTGGATCTCGGGTGTGACCTCGGTCAGATTCGCGGCCGGAATCGGGAACACCATGCAGAACGGCTCATCCCGCTCCCAGCGGATCGTGCCGGGCCGCGTCAGTTGCCAGTTCATCGTGAACGGATACGGCAGCCAGTCGGTCTCGATGACGCCGGTCAGCGGAGTCGCACCGTCTTTCACATGATTCACCGGGCCGCTGGCAAAGGTGTTCCAGCCCGGCGAGGTGCGGAACATGTATCCGGTGTGAAAGGTGAGGATACCGCGCGTGAAGTTCGACTGGATCAGATGATCCAGCAACGGGTAGTCGTCCAGTGCCCGGAAGCTGAGATCCTTGGCCGCGAGTCCGCCATTCCATTCGACCTCGAAGCTGCACGGCGACAACACGCACCAGCCATGCGCGTTGGCGATCGACAACGGCAGACAGCGATACGCGTGGCGGTCGGGGAAATCGTCCATCCACTGGCGCTGAGGGCTTGCCGCCACCAGCGGCGGCGGCTCGGGCGTCAGCGGATAGGCCTTGAAACTCGGTATCGTCATGGCGCAGCGTCCCATTCAAGTTCGCAACGATCACGTCGCGTGATATCGCGGGTATACCAGGCGGGCATCGTGTAGCGGACACCACCGCTGGCTGCGTGCACGCCGTGGCAATCGTCGACCCCGCCGGTGAAGGCCACCAGCATGCCTGCGCGCGGCTTGATCTGCACGCCGGAGCGCGGGAAATACAGCTCGCCCGCATCGAAGGCTTCGTTCAGGTAAATCACTGACGCATAGTCCCGGTGTGGTGTCTC
>JBFJKG010000546.1:0-1759 GCA_041635075.1 Solimonas sp. | reverse complement strand
GCAGCGTACTGCGCTGGTTACTCCGAATTCTGCTGGCGCTGGTCGCGCTGGTACTGGGCTATATCGCCTACGCCAGCTGGGCGTGGCGTGACATTCCAGTGGCAGAACTTGAACAGCGCTATGGCGATGTTCACCTGCAGGCGGCAGAGCTGGATGGTGTGCCTATGCGTTATCGCCTGGAAGGCCCCGCGCAGGCACCGGTGCTGGTGTTGATTCACTCGCACTTCTTCGACATGGGCATCTGGGACGGCTGGATGCCCACACTCACGCCGCACTATCGGGTTCTGCGGTATGACCTCAGCGGCCACGGCCTGACCGGCCCCGACCCCACGGGGGACTACCGTGTACAGCGCGACGTCGATCTGCTGCGCGGCCTGCTCGCCAAACTGCAGATTGATACGTATGCCGTGGTCGGCTCCAGCCTCGGCGGCAACATCGCCTTCACGCTTTCGGCACAGCGCCCGCAGAACGTGACCGCACTGGTATTGATCAACTCCGGCGGCCTCAAACGCCAAAGCCGCGGCAGCGGGCGCAGCATTCCCGCCTGGGCGGATCAGGTGTTTCCACTGGTGCCGCCGGTGGCACTGGAGCGCTTTCTGCAATGGATGATTGTGGATGACCGCGTCATTGACGACGCACTCAAGACCCGCTTCGTCGACATGTGGCGCCGCGACGGCAACCGGGCCGCAGAGCTGGCGCGACTGCGCCAGTTTGAGTCGGGCAACCCGGACCCGTTGCTGGCACAGATCACCGCACCGACCTTGATCCTGTGGGGCGAAGACAATCCGCAGCTGCCGGTGGCCTTGGCCAGCGAGTTTCAGCGCAAGCTCAGCGCCGCAGCAACGGTGGAGGTCCGCACCTACGCCGGCGCGGGTCACGTGCTGCCGCTGGAGCGGCCCACGGCCAGCGCTGACGACACCGTGCGGTTCCTGCAGTCACTCACCGCATCCGTAGAGGCCGTGACCCCATGATGCTTTTCCGGACGCTCCGCACCTCGCTATCCATTGCGCTGCTCGCGGCTCTGATCGGGCTCGGCGCCTGCGGCGCCGACATCACGCTACCACCAGCCAAGTCGCTGGATGCCAGCGCCGCACAGTTGGCCGAGATTCCGGCGCTGGAACCAGGCTCCTACGCCGTCATCAAGCGTGAAGCACAGACCCTCACACTCGGTGATCGCAATCTGCGCCTGCGCGTCGTTGAGCCACAGGGCACTGGCCCGTTTGCTCTGATTCTCTTCTCCCATGGCTTTGCCTCAGATACTGATCAGTACGACGCCCTGCTGAACCACTGGGCCAGTCACGGCTATATCGTGGTGGCGCCGTATCACCTCGACGGCGGCGGCACCGTGCGCGCCATCTTCAATAGCGTGCGCAAAGGCAATGAAGGCCTGATCGCCGCGCGCGTGGATGACATGCGCAGCATCCTCGATCACCTGCCGGCACTGGATGCGCTGTCTCCGGGTCTGGCCCAGCGCATCGACACCACGCGCATCGCCGCTGCCGGCCATTCCTTCGGCGCGTTTACCGCACAGCAGCTCGGCGGCGCCGTGGCGGTCAATCCCGAAAGCGGTGAGATGGTCATCGGCCGTGACCCACGCGTAAGCGCGGTGGTGGCGGTCTCACCACCAGGGCGGATGTTCGGCCTGATCAACGAGCAATCCTGGCTGACAGTCGAAGTGCCGATGCTCGTAACGACCGGCACCTGGGATGTAGACGGGCGCTTTGTGCATGAATGGCGCGAGCACGCGCTGTCGTTTGAT
>JBFJKG010000545.1:0-1762 GCA_041635075.1 Solimonas sp. | reverse complement strand
CCAATGATGCAGCAGGCGGCGATCAGCACCGGATATGCGGGCCCGATCAGCAGCAGGCACAGGAAGCTGACATTGCACGCCGCCACCACGCAGAACAGGTAGCGCTTGTCGTAGCGATCGGCCAGCGCGCCTATTGCAAGCTTGCCCACGATCGCAGAGAACGTCAGGCACGACAGCAGCAGGGCCGCGCGTGCAGCGCCGTAACCGGCATCCACACCATAGGGAATCAGCGACGCCAGCAAGGCCTGATCGGCGCCTAGCAGCAGGCCAGCACCGAGCGCGATGGACCAGAAGCGCGCGTCGCGCAGCAGCTGTGCAAATGACCACTGTCGCGTTTCGCTCGCGGGCGCCGCGGTCGCAGCGGCTGCCGAGGGCTGGGCCTGGGGGGCCGCATCGCCATCCGGCGTCATGCCGAGGTCCCGAGGGCGATCCCGTATGCGCCACATCACCACCACCAGCACGCCCAGCGGAACCACGACGCTCAAGGCCATCAGCGCGCCACGCCAGCCATAGTGCTGCATCAGGACCGCGACCAGTGGCGGCATCACGAAGCCACCCGCCGAGGTCGCGACGGCCAGCAGGCCCATAGCCTTGCCCCGCTGCCGGTAGAACCAGCGCGTGGTGATGACGTTGGCAGCGAGCGCTCCGCTGGCCACGGTACCCAACGACAACGGGCCGAGAATGACCAGCGCCATCAGCGCCGGGGACTCAAGCGTGGCGAGCGCCGCGAAGCCCACCGCCAGCAGCACGGCACCTGCCGACATCACCCAGCGCGCAGAGACACGATCCAGCACGCGCCCCGCCAACGGCCCCCAGATGGCGAAGCCCACCAGCAAGGCGATGAATCCGGTATTGGCATCGGCGCGCGACAGCGCGAACTCCTGCGACAGAGGCCCCACGAACAAGCCGAAGGCATAGGTCGTGCTGCCGATCGACAGCATCGTGCTGATGAAACCCGCAGCCACGATCCACCAGCCATAGAACATCCGGCGCGAAGTCATGTGTGCCCCTCTCCCTTGTGGTTATGTCGCAGTAAGGCATCGCCCAACACCGTGCGGCCGTCCAGCGCATACACCGGGGCCTGCGCGCGCTGCAACAGCTCGCGACTGACGATGACCATGCCGGTCATCGTGCTGCATACACACCGCCACACGGCCTCGGCCATGACCTCCACCGGCTCGATCCAGTCGGGGTGTGTTGCCGCCGTCTGGCGAACCACGTCGGCCGCGCTGTCGGTGCTGACGACCTTGTACGGCAGCACCGCGTTCACGCAGATGCCGCTGCCGTGTAACTCCGCCGCCAGCGCCTCGGTGTAGCGATTCAACGCCGCCTTGGAGACGCCGTAATACGCCAGCGCATGTACCAGCTTGGCCGCACCCGGGTACGGGATTGGCGGCTGCCGCGCCATCTCGCTGCCGATGTTGACGATGCGCCCCCAGCCGCGGTGCTTCATCGCCGGTAGGGCCTGCTGAATCAGATCTATCGGCGCCTGCAGATTCAGCTCGAGCATGGCGCTGCGCGCGGCGTGATCAATCCGGCTAGGCGGCGCGTACGCACTGATGCCGGCCGCGTTGTTGATCAGGATGTCTACTGCGCCGAACGGCTCTGTCGCCTGCGCCATCAAGGTGCTGCGGGCTTCTGCATCGGCGAGATCACAGCACAGCATCGCAGCAACGCCACCAGCCGCACGAATCAGCTCGCAGGTTTTGCTGAGACCGGCCTGCGATCGTTCGCTGGCGGTCACCACCACGCGCACGCCCTG
>JBFJKG010000544.1:0-1769 GCA_041635075.1 Solimonas sp. | reverse complement strand
CGGGGTATTGGTGCAACCACGCTGGAGAAGCTGCGCGCGCATGCGCGTGCGCAGAACGGCTCGCTGTGGTCGGCCACGCTGGAGTTGGGGCCTTCACTTGCGCGCGCGGCCAGCGCCCTGAAGCAGTTCCAGGGGTTGATCGACGCGCTGGCCGCAGACGCTGCGGCATTGCCCTTGAGCAAGGCCACCGAACTGGTGATCGAGCGCTCAGGTTTGCGTGATCACTACCGCAAACAGAAAGGCGAGCAGGCCGAAGGACGGCTGGAGAATCTGGACGAGTTGGTCAGTGCCGCCCGCAGTTTCGAGACCCAGCCTGCGGCATCAGCCCCTGATGATGCGCAGCCGGAGATGGACCCGTTGACGGCGTTTCTGACCCATGCCGCGCTGGAGGCCGGGGAGCAGCAGGCCGGGCCGGGCGAAGATTGCGTGCAGCTGATGACGCTGCACGCCGCCAAGGGCCTGGAGTTTCCGGTGGTCTTCATGGTCGGCGTCGAAGAGGGCCTGTTCCCCAGCCGTCGCAGCATGGAGGAAGGCAATCTCGAGGAAGAACGGCGCCTGTGCTATGTCGGTATCACCCGGGCACGTCAGCGCCTGTACATGAGCTATGCCGAGCTACGCCGCGTGCACGGCGTTGAGCAGCTCGGCTCGCCCTCGCAGTTCCTGAAGGAGATTCCGCCGGAATGTCTGGTGGAGACGCGGCCGCGGGCCAACATCGTGCGCCCGGCCTTCGCGCAACGGGACTGGAATCGCAGCGGCGCGCAGGAGCCGCGCGTGGTCTATGGCGAGCGCCGTGGCGAGTACACCCCAACGCAACGGCCGCAGCTCGGCAACAGCTTTGCCCGTGAAGAGGGGCCCGGTGGCTTGCGTCTGGGCCAGCAGGTTCGGCACGAGAAGTTTGGCGAGGGCACCGTGCTGGCCTTCGATGGCGACGGTGACCGTACCCGCATTGAAGTGCGATTCAAGGCCAGTGGCACCAAGTGGCTGATGCTGAGCTACGCCAACCTGCAGGGCCAGTAACCCGGCGACCCCGGCGCCGGGTACAGTAGAGCCGGGCATCGTAGACACGATGCCCGCCATCTACAGCTAGCCAGGGGAGCGGTCATGAACTTCGCAGAAGTGTTCACCAAGGATTTCCTGCTGACCTACGAAGGGCGCTTCAGCCGCTCGCAATACTGGGCCTATGTGCTGGTGTATATCGGCATCGCGATCGTGCTGGGCCTGATCAGCGACACCCTGGTCGCAATCTATTCGCTGGCGGCCCTGTATCCATCGATCTGCATCAGCATCAAGCGCTGGCATGACCGCGACAAGAGCGGCTGGTGGGTGCTGATCGGCCTGATTCCGCTGATTGGAGCGATCTGGTCGCTGATCGAATGCGGCTGCCTGAAAGGCAGCGATGGCCCCAATCGCTTTGGCGAGGACCCGCTCGCTGCCGCCGCTGTCGCCTGACGTGATGGCCCGCTGTCGCCTGCCGCGATGACGGGCCTGGTTCCGGAGGCGCTGGTCGCGCTGGCCCTTGCCGTGGCGCTGGGCCTGCGGTGGCTGTTGCGGGCGCGCGCACCGCGACAACGCTGGCCGTTGCCGGCCGACTGGCGCGAGCAACTGTGGCGGGACGTGCCCCAGGCAGGCGTGGTGCCGCAGGCATTGCGCCCGCTGTATGAGCGTCAGGTCGAAACCTTTCTTGCCGACAAGCGCTTCGTCGGCTGCAACGGGCTGGACATCGAAGACTCGATGCGGGTCGCAGTCGCCGGTCTCGCCTGCCTGCTGAT
>JBFJKG010000543.1:0-1783 GCA_041635075.1 Solimonas sp. | reverse complement strand
GGCCGACTGCATCGGCGGTATCCGCGCACCCTATAACTCCTACTTGGTCGCGACGATCGAGGCCGAAGCGCCGTTCGAACTGATTCCGGGCCTGGCAATCGATGTCGAGCGCGGCCCTGAGACGATGGCGCACGAGATCGGTCATCTGATGGGCGCGCACCATCACTACGGCAACTGCGTTGAAGGCATCAGCCCCGAGGATGCAGAAAATGGCGATGTCTCGCCCTGCGACCTGATGTTCCCTTCGGTGGAGCCGCTGTCGCTGGTGTTCGGCACGCTCGAGGCCGCTACCGTACGCGGCCATGCGGTGGAGTACGCCTCACCCTGAGCGCAGGCGCATCGCGATATGCCAGGTGAGCGGCGGCAAAAGCCGCCGCTCACCATTCAGGCGCGCGCGCGCTCGATCAGCCGTGTCGTGGAATAGCCCTGGTGGAAATCGAGCACGACGACTTCACCCCCGCTGGCCACCACAGCTTCATGCCCGGCAATCTGCTCCGGGGTGTAGTCCCCCCCCTTGACCAGCACATCCGGCAGCACGCGCTCAATCAACCGCGCGGGCGTGTCTTCGGAAAACGGAACCACCCAATCCACGCTTTGCAGCGCCGCCAGCATCGCCATACGGTCGGCACAGGCGTTCAGAGGTCTGGAATCCCCTTTGAGCCGGCGTACGGAGTCGTCGTCATTGACGGCAACAATCAGACGATCACCCAGTTGCTTGGCCGCCTGCAGATAACGGACGTGCCCCACATGCAGCAGATCGAAGCAGCCATTGGTCATGACGATACGTTCGCCGCGGGTGCGGGCCTGGGCCACGGCCGCCAGCAGCGGCGTCTCGTCAAATACGCGGTGCTCTCGCGGCTGCGCACTGAGCGCCTGCTCAAGCTCATCGGTGCTGACTGTGGCGGTGCCCAGCTTGGTGACCGCGATGCCTGCTGCGACATTGGCGAGGCGACAGGCTGACGCCAGCGGCTGTCCGGCCGCCAAGGCCGCTGCAAGTACGGCAATCACCGTGTCGCCGGCACCCGTGACGTCAAAGACTTCCCTGGCGGCCGCCGGCAAATGCAGCGGTTTGTGTCCGGTTTGCACCAGCGTCATGCCACGCTCGCTGCGGGTGACCAGAAGCGCGTCCAGCGATAGCTCGGCACGCAGCGTCTCGGCGCGGCGTACCAGTTCAGCGTCGTCCTTGCACGGACCAACCACCGCCTCGAACTCGGACTGATTCGGCGTCAGCAGAGTTGCGCCACGATAGGGCTTCCAGTCCGTGCCCTTGGGGTCCACCAGTACATAGCGACCGTCGGCTCGTGCGGTCTGCACCATCGAGGCCACGCGCGCGAGCGTGCCCTTGCCATAGTCGGAAAGGACGATGACCCGCGTACTGCCCAGCGATGCCCGGTAGCGCTCCAGCCAGGCGCCGTGATCAAACACTCCGCCCTCAAGCAGGGGTTCTTCAAAATCAAGACGCAAGAGCTGCTGATGCCGCGACAGCACGCGCAGCTTGGTGATGGTCGGAAAACCCTTGGCCTCCACAAAGTCCGGCGTGACGCCACGAGCGCGCAACGCGGTGGAAAGTTGCTGCGCAGCGTCGTCAGCGCCGACAACGCCGAGCAGCCGCACCCCGCCCCCCAGGCTTGCGATATTCAGCGCAACGTTCGCGGCACCGCCCGGACGCACCTCGTCCTTGAGTATGCGCACCACCTGCACCGGAGCCTCGGGCGAAATACGCGAAGTCGGGCCCGACCAGTAGCGGTCGAGCATGACATCGCCCGCTACCAGCACCTGGGCG
>JBFJKG010000542.1:0-1788 GCA_041635075.1 Solimonas sp. | reverse complement strand
GTGGAAGCGGTGAACCGTAGGGTTCTGTAATAGTTTCGGTACCACGCCCGCACATCGGCAGGCCGCACAATCCATGTAGAATTGTGCATCTGCACATCTTAAACGATTTTTCCCGTCGGCCTAGGGCTTTTTTTCCACCCCGGGCGCGGGCCCAACGCTGCCGCGATATCCCATGAGCCTGAGTCCCGAACAAATCAAGCAGGTTGCTCATCTTGCCCGGCTGGAGGTCAACGCCGAGCAGGTGGCCACCTATGCCGCGCAACTCTCCAACATCATGGGGATGGTTGATCAGCTGTCTGCCGCCCAGACCGAAGGGGTGGCGCCGATGGCCCATCCTCTGGAGATGACCCAGCGCCTGCGCCCGGACGCGGTCACCGAGTCCAATCAGCGTGAGCGCTTCCAGAGCATCGCCCCTGCGGTGCAGGACGGGCTCTACCTGGTGCCCAAGGTCCTCGAGTAACCGCTGCGGCCTGGGCCGCAGACAAGGTATTGCCGATACAGGCGCAGCTCGCGCACGGCCGCTGTGGCCGGAATCACGGAAAACCCATGCATAAGCTATCCATCAAACAACTCGGTGCCGGCCTCAAGGCCAAGCAGTTCTCGTCACGGGAGCTGACCCAACACTACCTGCAGCGCATAGCGTCCCTGGACCCAGCGCTGAACAGCTACATCACCGTCACTGCCGAGCAGGCACTGGCCCAGGCAGACGCCGCAGACGCCCTGCTGGCTGCTGGCGGCGGCGGCGCGTTGACCGGTATCCCTATGGCGCAGAAGGATATTTTCTGCACATCCGGGGTGCGCACCAGCTGCGGCTCGAAGATGCTGGATAGCTTCATCGCGCCTTACGACGCCACCATCGTGCAGAAGCTGCACCGGGATGCCGGCATGGTCATGCTCGGCAAATGCAATATGGACGAGTTCGCGATGGGCTCCTCCAATGAGACCTCCTGGTACGGCCCGGTCAAGAACCCCTGGGACACCACCCGCGTGCCGGGCGGCTCCAGCGGCGGCTCGGTGGCCGCCGTAGCGGCAGGCCTGGCCCCGGTGGCCACGGCCACCGATACCGGTGGCTCCATCCGCCAGCCTGCGGCACTGACCAATCTCACCGGCATCAAGCCCACCTACGGCCGGGTTTCGCGCTACGGCATGGTCGCCTTTGCCTCCAGCCTCGATCAGGCGGGGGTTGTTGCCCGTACCGCCGAGGATGCGGCCTACGTGCTGCAGGCAATGTCTGGCTTTGACCCGCTGGATTCCACCAGCGTCGAGCGCCCGGTGGATGACCTGGTCAGTGGTCTCGGCCAGTCGATCAAGGGGCTGCGCATCGGCCTGCCAAAGGAATACTTCGCCGAGGGCTTGGCGCCGGCGGCGCGTGAGCGTGTGATGGCGGCCGTGCAGGCGTTCGAGAAGCTCGGCGCGGTGATCTCCGAGATCTCGCTGCCCAACTCGCCGCTGTCGGTGCCGACCTACTACGTGGTGGCGCCGGCCGAGGCCAGCTCCAATCTGGCGCGCTTTGATGGTGTGCGTTACGGCCACCGCGCCGAGGGTGCCAGGACCCTGGACGAGCTCTACCGGCGTTCGCGTGGCGAAGGCTTCGGCGCCGAGGTTCAACGCCGCATCATGATCGGCACCTATGTGCTGAGTCACGGCTACTACGACGCCTACTACCTGCAGGCGCAGAAGGTGCGCAACCTGATCTATCAGGACTTCAAGCGCGCTTTCGAGAATGTCGATCTGGTGCTGGGGCCGACTGCCACCGATGTCGCCTTCAAGCTGGGGTCCAAGACCGAC
>JBFJKG010000541.1:0-1791 GCA_041635075.1 Solimonas sp. | reverse complement strand
CCGGTCATCGACTTGCCGGAAAGGGGGTGGGGGCTGGGCTTCGTGGCGGCGTTCATAGGCTTCCGGTAAACGGCCCCGGGAATGGGCCTTGGGGCGACAGAAAAGGGCGGCGATCTTAGCTTGATTTCGCAGTGCAGCAAAGCTAAGGTGCGCGCCCTATGCGCCACATCATCACGATTCTTCTGCAAAACGAGGCCGGTGCGCTGGCGCGTGTAGCAGGGATGTTTTCGGCGCGCGGCTATAACATCGACTCGCTATCGGTCGCGCCGACCCACGATCCGCTGGTCTCGCGGTTGACCCTGGTCACCACCGGCTCGGACGCGGTAATCGACCAGATCGTGAAGCAGGCGACCAAGCTGATTGATGTCGTTGAGATCGTCGATCTGTCCGCTACCGATCATCTGGAATGCGAGCTGCTGATGCTCAAGGTCGAATTGACCGGAGGGGATGCGCGTCGCCTGATCGAATGCGCACGCCAGCATCGGGCCGTGATTCTGGATGAGTCGGAGACCACCCGACTGCTGCAACTGGCCGGCACCGGCGTCGAAATCGACAACTTTGTACAAGAAGTCGCCAAGGTAGCGCCGATTCTGGAGCTGGTTCGCTCCGGGGTTGCGGCCATGGCGCGCGGCCACGATGTCGTGGCGGTGCCTGCCGTCTGATTCAGCTGTTCCTGCCCGGGCTGGCTCCAGGCAGGCGTTGTTCGCCTCATTACCCGTACTAGTCCCCGTACAAGACCTGGAGTCCCGCAGTGAGCATTAATGTCTACTACGACAAAGACGCCGACCTCTCGATCATTCAGTCGAAGAAGGTTGCAATCATCGGTTACGGCTCGCAGGGCCATGCCCATGCTCAGAACCTCAAGGACAGTGGCGTCAAGGTAGTTGTCGCCCTGCGCAAGGGCTCCAAATCCTGGGACAAGGCCACCGCGGCCGGCCTGGAAGTGCAGGAAGTCGATGCAGCGGTGAAGTCCGCCGATGTCGTCATGATCCTGGCACCGGATCAGGACCAGAAGAAGATTTACGAACAGTCCGTCGCGTCCAACCTGAAGCAGGGTGGCGTGCTGGCGTTTGCACATGGTTTCAACATTCACTTCCAGTTGATCGAGCCGCGCGCCGATCTGGACGTGATCATGGTCGCTCCCAAGGGCCCTGGCCACACCGTACGCAGCACCTACACCCAGGGTGGCGGCGTGCCCAGCCTGATTGCCATCCATCAGGATGCCTCCGGACAGGCCAAGCAGATCGCGCTGTCCTACGCCTCCGCCAATGGTGGCGGTCGCGCCGGCATCATCGAGACCAACTTCCGCGAAGAGACCGAAACGGATCTGTTCGGTGAGCAGGCGGTTCTCTGCGGCGGCGCCACCGCGCTGGTACAGGCCGGGTTTGAAACGCTGGTCGAGGCCGGATACGCACCGGAAATGGCCTATTTCGAATGCCTGCATGAGCTCAAGCTGATCGTCGACCTGATGTACGAAGGCGGCATGGCCAACATGCGCTACTCGATCTCCAACACTGCGGAGTACGGCGACTATGTCACCGGTCCTCGTATCGTGACTGAGGAGACCAAGAAGGAAATGAAGCGCGTGCTGACCGACATTCAGACTGGCAAGTTCGCGCGCGACTTCGTGCTCGAGAACCAGGCAGGTCAGCCGATGCTCAAGGCCCGCCGCCGTCTCGGCGCCGAACATCAGATCGAGCAGGTCGGCAGCAAGCTGCGCGCGATGATGCCGTGGATCGCCAAGAACAAGCTGGTCGACAAGACCAAGAACTGAGTCGGACCGACCGGGCT
>JBFJKG010000540.1:0-1794 GCA_041635075.1 Solimonas sp. | reverse complement strand
CTCCCACTGCCGGAAGATGATCCACACCCAGAGCAGCACCACGTGCGCGCCCAGCAACGCCGGGCCCAGAAATGCCAGCGAGCCGGTCAGCACGTATTCGATGGGGTGCATGTAGTGGCCGGTGATGGCCCACGGCGCCAGCACCCGATGATGGCGGCCATGCACATGCTTGAGCAGGAAGCGCCCGTGCATCGCGCGGTGCATCCAGTAGTACAGGAAGTCGTCGAGATAGATGCAGAACAGCAGTTGCAACGCCAGCACCCACAGCGCCGGCAGCGGCCCGGTGTGGATGGCGGACAGGCTCATCAGCGGCCAGGCGGCAACGGCGCCGGTGAACATCCACACGTTGTTGATCAGCCATTGGCGCAGCGACAGCCGTACCATTTCCGGCCCCTGGATCAGGATGCCGCGAGACTGCGCTTCGGCCTGACTCAAGCCACGCGCGCCGCGTGAATTCTGGATACGCCACCGCTGCGCCCAGGCGGGATTGCGCGCGGCCAGCCAGGTGAGCGGCGCGGCGAAAATCAGGAACGCTGCCATGCTGATCAGCACCGTAATGACCGCCACCAGCAGGAATCTGGGGTCCTGATAGGTCGCCAGTACAGGGGCCAGGAGGGTATTCATGCGCGCAACCTTAGCCGGTTGCCGGCCGCGTATCATCAAGCGCGTAACAAGCCCTTATGCACACCCGGCTTAACACGAGAATGCTTGTCACAATCAAGCGGAACTTTCGTCAAATTGTCGACATATTCGTGGAAGCCATTATTTTGAATGGATTTATTGTTCTGATTTATCTGCATCCAAAGTGGCCGAGCGAGCCGCGTGCATCGCGTGAATTGAACGCTCGTCCGGGCGTCCACATAGTTATCCACAGGCCGTGAACCCTGCTCTGATCAGCGTTTCGGTGCCGGCGCCGCTGTTTTCGGCCTACGACTACCGTGTGCCCGAGCACTGGCAGGCCGCGCCCCAGCGCGGTTGCCGCGTGCGGGTGCCGTTCGGCCGCCGCGAGCTGATTGGAGTGGTGGTGGCCCCCCCGCGCCCGCTGGACGGCGACGTGGCGAACTACAAGCCTGCGGCCGCGCTGATCGACGAGACGCCCCTGCTGCCGACCGAGCTGCTGGGCCTGTGCGAATGGGCAGCCGGCTACTACCAGCACCCGTTGGGCGAGGTGCTGAGCGCGGCGCTGGCCGGCCGCCTGAAGCAGGGCGCGGCGGCTGACTTCGCGCTGCCGCAGGCGCTGCGCCTGACTGCCGCCGGGCGCGACAAGCTGGCCACCCTCCCGGCGCGCCAGCGCGCGCTGGCAGCGGCGCTCACCACGCTGAATGCGGGCCCCCGCCCGGAAACCGCGGTGCCGGCGGCAATGCGGCGGCGCCTGCTCGACGAAGGCTGGGCCGAGCGCATCGCGGCTGCGCCGAGCGACTTCGTGCCCAGCGCCACAGCACCGACGCTGACCCCGGAGCAAGCCGCCGCGCTGGCAGCGATGCAGGCCGGCACTGGCGGCTTTGCGCCGACCCTGCTGGAAGGCGTGACCGGCAGCGGCAAGACCGAGCTGTACCTGCGCCTGATCGAAGCAGAACTGGCGCAGGGCCGGCAGGTGTTGGTGCTGGCACCCGAAATCAGCCTGACGCCGCAATTGCTGGATCGCTTTCGCGAGCGGCTGGGTGAGGGTGTGGTCGGGTTCCATTCCGGGCTGGGCGATCGCGCCCGCGAACAGGCGTGGCTGGCGGCGCGCGAGGGATCCGCACGCGTCGTGGTGGGCACCCGTTCAGCCGTGTTTGTGCCGTTCGCGAGGCT
>JBFJKG010000539.1:0-1796 GCA_041635075.1 Solimonas sp. | reverse complement strand
CGGCTGCAAACCCGACAAGCCGGTAGAACCCATCGCGCTGCCGCAGGCGCCGTCAGAAGCCGGCTCACGGGACGCGGGCTTGGCAGCGCTGCCGCAGCCGGCACCGGTGGTAGATCATCCGGTGAAGTATCAGTGCAAGGATTTCGAGTTCGAGGCACGCTACGACGAGAACGAGGTCGTGCTGCTGATCGGCAACGACGCCCGCGTACTGCAGCAGGTAATCACCACCACGGGCGGGCGCTACGAAGGCGAGGGGGCGGTACTGGTCACCACCGATTCGGAGGCGCTGCTGGAACTGGACGGGCAGACCTACGAACACTGCCAGGAGCAGGCCCTTGCGGCTGTGCCCAGCGCCGCACCTGCGTTCTCCGCGCGTGGCACCGCGCCCGACTGGTCGCTGGAGATTGTCCCGGGCGATCGCATGGTCCTGCGCACGAATCAGGACAAGACCCGGGTCGAGACCCTTGCGCCACCGGCGCTGGAAGACGAGGGCGCGATTGTCTATCACGCGCGCACGGCGGCACATGAGCTCTCGGTGCGCATCGAGCCAACGCCCTGCACCGATGCCCAGAGCGGAGCGCTGTACGCGGCGACGACGCTGGTGCGCTGGAACGGGCAGGACCTGCGCGGCTGCGGCGGCACGCTGGCAATGGCCGACAACCGCGACGGCTAGTCGAGCAACGGCGACTCCGAGCGGGGTTGCCAGCGATAGAGCGCGAGGTCCACACGCTCGCGTTCAAACTTCACGCCTTCATGCTGTAGGCGCTTCTTTTGCTCCTTGTGCCCGCGGCTACCCTCTGGAATGGAGATGCGGCCCTGGGCATTGATGACCCGGAACCATGGCAGTTCCATGCCGGGCGGCACGTTGGCGAGCGCTTGTGCCGTCAGGCGCGGCTGCTTGGGGTAGCCGGCCTCGGTGGCGATCTGACCGTAGGTGGCGACCTTGCCCAGCGGTATGCGCCGTATCGTGGCCCAGATGCGCTCGAATGCTTCCTGTTGCTTGCCCATACGGCCAAGCATGCCGCAGCGGGCCCGGCTTGTCTGCCCAATCCCCGGCGGCGGAAGTAATGGGCTTCCGTGCCCGGACTCCTTCCGGTTTTTCCCCCAACCCTTCGGTCAGACCTTCAGTTGCCACTCTGGCAGATTCAGGCGGCGACGGAAAACAGCATGCCCGGCGTGATCTCCGGCAAACGCACGCTCCACAGACTGCGGTAGCCCGCCAGCTGCAAGGTGGCCAGCGAGGCATTTAGCAGCGCATCCGCATATGAGCGCCCGAAGCGGTTACGGCAGCGGCGCTCATCTCGCCAGGTCAGCCATTGGTCGCTTTCGCCCTCGCAGATGCGCAGGCGGTAGTCGCCGGACTCGGTGCGGCTCAGAAACAGGCTGCAGCAGCCCTCGCGCTCCGGATGTACCAGCAAATCACCGGCAAGCAGGAGCTCGTGATCATCTATCCACTCGCAGAAGCGGCTGTGCGAGGCCATGGCGGGAAAGGGTGTCGTGTCCATGCCCCTGTTTCGGCGCCCGCCTTGGGTTCTGATTCGGATAGCGGCCCGCCGGCGTGTAGGAAAATCGCTCGCCGGCCGTCAGCCAGGGCGGGGGCTCAGTCAGGGGCGCGCGCGCCATCCCCTACGACTGCGGTCTCGTCGGATCGTGGCCGCGGCGCCGGATCAAAGCCCAGCTGCGCAGGCACTCGCGCCCGGTCCAGACGCTCCAGCGGGTAGCGCTGACCATTCAGGTGCAGCGTCAGCGGCGTGGTGTGTCCGGAGGGTTGCTCAAGCGCGGCCGCCAGATCGGGT
>JBFJKG010000538.1:0-1798 GCA_041635075.1 Solimonas sp. | reverse complement strand
GCGATGAAGATGCGGCCAATCCCGGAAGCCCGTCGGGTTGTACCAGTCGCTGTTCGGTTTCCAACCTCGGGCTTGATCCGGAGGAGACGCGCAGCCTGGAACTTGGCGCCAAATGGGAACTGCTGGAGCAGCGTCTTCTGCTGACCGCCGCAGTGTTCGACAGCGTGCGACAGAACGCCAATATTTTGGTCTCGGCTGATACCTACGCTCAAGCCGGCAAGACACGCGTCCGCGGCGCGGAGTTGAGCTTCACCGGCCAGTTGTTGCCCGAGTGGCAGGTATTTGGTGGCTATTCGTATCTGGATAGCGAACTCGTGCGCGGCGCTTTCGGCAGTGCGGCAGTAGGTAAGGAACTGCCGAATACGCCGAAGAACAGCTTCAGCCTGTCCACGCGCTATCACTTGCTGCAAAAGCTGAGCGTCGGCGGTGGTGCCTATTACGTCAGCCAGGTCTATGGAAACACCGCCGGCACCGCTGCGGCGCCGGCCAAGCGAGTGCCGAGCTACTGGCGTTTCGATGCCTCAGCGGGCTACGCGCTGAGCCACAACTTCAACCTCCGGCTCAACCTACAGAACCTGACCGACGAGCTGTACTACACCAAGGCTTATGCCTCGCACTACGCCGCACTGGGGCCTGGTCGCCAACTGCTGCTCTCCGTGGACATGACGTTCTAGTACCCGCCAGGCGTCCACCACGCTCCGGGGCATCGCGCCCCGGCGTCTTATTGCCGAGGACTTCCGATGTTGTTGCGCATTGCCGATGTGCTCACCCGCCAGCAAGTCAATGACTGTCGCCGCGCGCTGGACGGCGCGCCCTGGGTCGACGGCAATGTGACTTCTGGGCACCAGTCAGCTAAGGCCAAACTTAACGAACAAGTTCCGGAGGACAGCGCCGTTGCGCGCGAGCTGGGTGGGCTGATTCTGCAGCAGCTGTCGCGGAACCCGAGCTTCATAGCGGCGGCTTTGCCCCAGCATGTGTTCCCGCCGTTGTTCAATCGTTACGGACCCGGGCAAACCTTTGGCGCCCATGTCGATAACGCCGTGCGCCAACATCGCGGCAGCGGCCTGCGTATCCGCACCGATCTGTCGGCCACCCTATTTCTGGCCGAGCCGGACGAGTATGACGGCGGCGAGCTGGTTATCCGGCATAGCTACGGTGAGGAGACGGTGAAGCTGCCTGCCGGACATCTGCTGCTGTATCCCTCCAGCAGCCTGCACGCCGTACGCGCAGTGACCCGAGGCCTGCGCCTGGCTTCGTTCTTCTGGATTCAGAGCATGGTGCGCGACGAAGCTGCGCGCACTCAGTTATTCGATCTGGACAATGCCATTCAGGCGCTGGCGGCAGATCATCCGGAGCATGCCTCGGTGCTGGCTTTGACTGGCGTCTACCACAACCTGCTGCGGCGCTGGGCGCAGATATGAGTAGCCGACGTGCCGCCGCAAAGCACGCACCAGTCCGTCTTCGGTGGTCGGCATGAGTCCGATTTCGGCATCGCATAAAGCGCCACAGGCGCGCGTACGCGCGCGCTGGCTCAAGGTGCTACATCAGTGGCACTCGATCAGCTCGGCACTGAGCCTCGCAGGCCTGTTGCTGTTCAGTGTCACCGGCTTAACCCTGAACCACGCGGCGGATATCGAGGCGGAGCCCTCGGTGACCGCGCTGACCATTGCGCTGCCGGCAGAGCTACGTGTCTTGCTCGCGCAGCCCGCGAACCAGGACAGCGCGATGCTGCCGCAACCGGTGCGCCAGTGGCTGCGTCGTACTTCAGGTGTGGATGTGGCGACGCGCGCTGCTGAGT
>JBFJKG010000537.1:0-1800 GCA_041635075.1 Solimonas sp. | reverse complement strand
GGACACCGCGCGAGGTGAAGGCTGCGGCGCAGGCCAGCGCGATGCCGGGATTGCGCGTGCTGCGCAGGCCTTGTGCCAAGAGGACGCGCAGCGGCGGCTGTGCCTGCGCGGCGATGCGGCCCGCCTGACCGGACAAGCCGACTGCCGCAACTACTGCGGCAAACGCGCCGAGACTGCCGGCAAACGCAAAGGTCAGTTGCTGAGCGCCGAGTTCATCAATGCCGCGTGCCGCGAAGACCCCTGGCAGCGCCAGCAGCATCGGGGGAATGAAAGCGCCCAACGTGGCCACCACCCCCTGCAGTCCGTTGGCCTTGCCGCGATCGGCCTCCTGAGGGTAGTCGGCAATGACCGTGACCATCATGCCGACCACGGCGGCGCTGCCCAGCGCCACGATCAAGCGCAACGCCACCAGTCCGGCGACCGAGCTGGCATGGGCATACAGGGCATAGCCGACGCCGGTGACCAGCAGGCCCAGTACATAGACCCGGCGCCGGCCGACGCGATCAGCCAGTGCGCCGATCGGGCCCAGCAGCAGGATGAACACCAGCTCCTGCAGTACCGCCAGCGACCCGGTCAGCGTGGCCTGTTCGCCCTGCGGGATGCCCATGGCGTGCAGCAGCCCGGGTTGCAGCACCGAGAGCGCGCCGGCGTAGGCCGAGGAGATCACGGCGACCAGCAGATAAGCCCACAGATGAACCGGGCGTACGCCGGGGACGAGGTGGATGCCGAGCGTGCGATGCATGGTCATGGAGCCGTCGTTGTGTCTTATGTTGTATCAATGATATAACATTATAAAGAAATGCAATCGGAGCGAGCGATGCAACAGTTGTTGATTCTTGGCCTTGGCCATGTGGGCAAGGCGCTGGCGCAGCGTTTCCGCACCGATGGGGTCCGTGTCATCGGCACCACCACCACGCCGGACAAGGTCGAGGGTCTGCGCGCGTTCGCAGACGAGGTGCATGTGGCGCGTGGTACGGACAGCGCGCGCATCCGCGAGATTGCCGTTGGCTGCGATGCCATCGTCACCACGGTGGCGCCGAATGTGCGCCAGGCCCGCAACCGCGAGGAGCGCGAAGCAACCTACCGCGATGCGCTGGTTGCCAGCTGCGAAAGTGCGGTGGCAGCCAACCCGCGCGTAGTGTTTCTGTCTTCGTTCTCGGTCTATGGCGATGGTGGCGCGGGCGAGGGTCCCATCACCGAAGACACCCCGGTCAGCAACAAGATGGAGCCGTCCGCACGCTATTACAGCGAGGCCGAGCAGGTGGTGCTGGCTAGCGGCCAGGGCTGCGTGCTGCGCCTGCCGGACATCTACGGCGCGCCGGGTGACATGAGCTATGCGCAGCGCGTCAAGCTGGCGCACGAGATCATGGGCGGCAAAGGCCCCTTCAGTGCCGATGCGCGGCTTTACATCATCCACTTTCAGGATGTGGTCGCCGCTGCAGAGCACGCGCTACGCAAGCAGCTCACCGGCATCTATAACGTCTGCGACAACCAGTCGCTGCCGCGCACCAACGCCGAGGTGTTTGACGAGCTGTGTCGCCGTCATGACCTGCCGCAGCTGGAGTTTCTCGGCCAGATCAAGGCGCCGACGCGAAAGATTTCCGCCCAGAAGCTTGCGGACACCGGCTACCGGACGGTGCACACAGATCCGGACCACCCCCTGCGCTGAGGTCATCCCATGGCAAGGTTTGTCATTACTGGTAGCACCAAGGGCATCGGCTTTGCGTTGGCGCAGTACGCCGCCTCCCGCGGTCATCAGCTTGTGATCAGTGGACGTACCGCTGAGGCAGTAGCGCAGGC
>JBFJKG010000536.1:0-1804 GCA_041635075.1 Solimonas sp. | reverse complement strand
GCACGTGCCTGAGCGCAGGTTGTCATCGGTTCGGATATGTCGACACCCACGCATTCGCCACCGGGCCCTAGTCGCCGCGCGGCCGCCAATGTCGTGCTACCCGTGCCGCACCCGATGTCCAGCACTCGGCCTGTGAACCCGGCGGGAATGCTCGCGGCGAGCTGTTGTTCCAGTGGCAGAAACAAGGCATCCAGCATGGTCTGTGCGTTGATCCACGCCTGTCCGGCAGTGCCATTCCACAGCGCGGCTTGCTCGTCATTGGGTTGGGGTTCGGTGGACATGCGGGCACCTGTCTATTGCGTTCGGCTTTCGGGAGCGGCATCGTCCTACTTAAAGTCAGCTTGAGGTCAAGTGTGGTGACTGAACTCGATATCTCATTGGTGGCGCAGCGTTCCGGGCTGCCTGCTTCCACGCTGCGGTACTACGAAGAGAAGGGCCTGATCGCCGCCATCGGCAGGCGCGGCCTGCGGCGTCAGTATGATGCTGCCGTGCTCGAACGGCTGGCGTTGATTGCGCTCGGCCGTGCAGCTGGGTTCACGCTGGATGAGATTGCACAGATGTTTGCGCCCGATGGCCGGCCGCACATCGATCGGCAACTGCTGTCGACCAAGGCCAGCGAGCTTGAGCGCACTATTCGCCAGCTCAGCGCCATGCGCGATGGTCTGCTGCATGCCGCCAAGTGCACGGCGCCCAGCCACATGGAATGCCCCAGCTTTCGCCGCATTCTGCGCGCCGCCGGTGCGGGCGCTTTTGAGTCGCGTGCGCCGCGCGCTGCCGTGCTGCGGCGCAGGGCCTCCTAGTGCCGGCTCATACCCGCCAGTTGGCGTTGCGTTCCCAGAAGGCCACGCTGCGGCGGTAGGCCTCGCGGTCCAGTGGCACGCCGGAGCCGCCTTCTTCGACGCCCAGCGCATTGCGCATCATCGTGATCGGCGCCATCGGAATCTCTTCCGGCTCGGCGGTGGCCAGGCAACCGACCACGCCCCAATCCGCGTTGAGGCTGCCACCCTCTTTCTCGACCTGTGCGCGGCTGTAGAGGATGACGACGAGGTAGTCCGCGACCGGCGGCTCCACGCCTTCAAACCAGCGCACCAGTACCGGCAGTTCGTCGCGTGAACGTGCCTCATATCCGGTGCGCAACAAGTGCTGGTTGTCGGCGGTAATCGGCACCGTGAGGCAGCGGGTCTGCGTCCAGTTGCGGTGTACATGCAGCTTGCAGAACGGGGCGTAGCCGTCGAGCACCTTCAGCGGTGCGTGCTCATTGAGGTGGCGTTCCCAGTCTTCCGCCGTCGTACCTTGTATGGCATTGCGGCGGCCGCTGCTAGGGAACAGGCGGGTGCGGGCAAAGGGCGTTAGGGCGATGGACATGCGGCAGACGGTGAGGGTGTCGAACGAGGGTGAATTGTCGCGCGAAGTCGGTGCGACCGGCGCAGCAGTGTAGGCGTCGTTATCATGCATGGCCTCGGCGCTCGGCGTCGCGCCACAGTCCAAAGTAGGAGTCGAGCAAACAGATGGCTGAGCTACCCGCATGCCCGCAGTGCCGGATGGAGAACACCTATCCGGATGGCGAACACCTGATCTGCGCGGATTGCGGACACGAGTGGTCGGCAGTCGCAGCGGTCGCCCCCGAGGAAGTTGACGGCGAGCGCGTGGTGAAAGATGCCAACGGCAATGTGCTGGCAGATGGCGATACCGTGATTCTGATCAAGGACCTCAAGGTCAAAGGATCATCGATCACGCTCAAGGGCGGCACCAAGATCAAGGGCATACGTCTGGTATTGGGCGATCATGAGATCGACTGCAAGGT
>JBFJKG010000535.1:0-1806 GCA_041635075.1 Solimonas sp. | reverse complement strand
TTCAGCTCAGCCGAAGACTTGCCGAGCAACCGCCGGGCAACGATCAGCAACTGGATCTGCTGCGTGCCCTCGAAGATGTCGAGGATCTTGGCGTCACGCGCCCACTTCTCCAGGAGGTGGGTTTCGGCGTAGCCGGTGGCACCACACAGCTCGACGCATTTGAGAGCGACATCCACGCACACCCTGCCCGCCTTGGCCTTGGCCATGCTGGCCTGCAGCGAATTGGGTTTGCGGTTGTCGGCCATCCACGCCGCCTGCAGGGTCAGCAGGCGCGCGGCTTCATAGTCGGATTCCATGCGCAGCAACTCTGCGGCAGCCGCCGACTGGCACAGGGCCGGCCGCGCGTAGTCGACCTCTACGCCGGCGCCCGCCAATGCTGCGCGTGTTTCATCCAGGCAGGCGCGGGTCAGACCCACCGCCATACCGGCCACCAGCGGCCGGGTGTTATCAAAGGTCTGCATGACGCCGGCAAACCCCTTGTCCACGTTTACTTCCGGATCACCCAGCAGGTTCTCCTTCGGCACGCGCACATCCTTCAACATGAAGGCCGCGGTATCCGACGCTCGAATGCCGAGCTTGTGCTCCAGCCGCACCAACTCAAAGCCCGGCGTACCTTTCTCGACCACAAAGGACTTGATCGCGGCGCGGCCGAGGCTGCGATCCAGCGTGGCCCAGACCACGACCAGCTCTGCACGCTCGCCGCTGGTGACGTAGATCTTTTCGCCGTTGAGCACGTAGTGGTCGCCGTCCAGACGCGCCGTCGTGCGTATCGCTGCGGAATCCGAGCCGCAATGCGGCTCGGTGATGGCCATTGCCGCCCATTTGCCGTCAAAGCGCCTGAGCTGCTCCTCATTGGCGACCGATGCAATAGCGGAATTGCCGAGGCCCTGACGCGGCATCGACAGCAGCAGGCCGACATCGCCCCAGCACAACTCCATGATGCCGAGCACGGTGGACAGGTTGCTGCTGTTGCGATTGCCCTCATCCTTTACGCTGTCACGGCGCACACCGGCAGCGCCGGCACCTTCCCCGCCACCACCCGCATTCATGCCATCCAGCAGCGAGGCCAGCATGTCCAGCTCTTTTGGATAGCTGTGCTCGGCCTGATCGTACTTGCGCGAGATCGGCCTGAAGATCTCAAGCGCGACCTGATGCGCTTGCGCCACCAGCGGTGCGAATTTCTTCGGTATTTCGAGATCGATCATTGCCGCAGAGTCTCTAAGGTTTCAGCGAGAACAGTCTTGCTCCTGCTAGATCAGCACCGCGCCTTCCATCAGCCCGGCCGCGCGCAAGTCACGGAACCAACGCTCCACCGGATACTCCTTGGTGAAGCCATGCCCGCCCAGCAACTGCACGGCATCGGCACCGATCAGCGCACCCTTGTCCGCGCACAGTCGACGCGCAATGGCCGCTTCACGGACAAAATCCAGGCCTTGTTCAGCGCGCGCGGCTGCACGCCATGTGGCCAGACGCATACCGTCGAGCTCGATGCCGATATTAGCCACGGCAAACGCAACCGACTGGCGGTGGCTGATGGGCTCGCCAAACGCAACGCGCTCGTTGACGTAGGGCACCACATAGTCGAGCACTGCCTGTGCGGTACCTAAGGCCAGTGCGCACCATCCCAAGCGCGAAAGCGCCAGACACTGCCCATAGACCTCGGCGGCGCCGTTGGCGATCAGGCTGACCGCAGGCACGCGGACCTGCTGCAAATGCACGCGCCCGGTGGCAGCGGCGCGCAGACCCATCGCCGGATCAGGCTCGATCGTGAGTCCCTGGCTGCCGCCTTCGACGATGAACAAGGCC
>JBFJKG010000534.1:0-1811 GCA_041635075.1 Solimonas sp. | reverse complement strand
GTGGCCA
The DNA here is from genome assembly GCA_041635075.1 of Solimonas sp. Taxonomy (GTDB): domain Bacteria; phylum Pseudomonadota; class Gammaproteobacteria; order Nevskiales; family Nevskiaceae; genus Solimonas. The sequence goes on along the minus strand of JBFJKG010000534.1, from coordinate 1,804 downwards.
TCAGCTCGGCACCGGGCCAGGCTTGGGCTACGGCTTCGCCATCGGCAAACGGCACCATGCTGTCGCGGCGGTCATGCACCACCAGCGTCGGCACGCGCAGGTTGCGTGCGAGTTGTTTGATGTCCACGGTGTTGGGGTCTACGCCGGTGTGGCGCTCCACCTCTGCGAAGAAATGCGGCCGTGCGGCGGGCTTGAGGTTTATGCCATCGGCATAACGCTCCAGTACGCTGCGCAGGCTGGCGGGGCCGCCCAGCAATACCAGGCGCTCCGGGTCCAGACCTAGGCTGACGGCATAGGCCGCGGCACCAGCGCCCATGGAGTGACCCACGACCGCTTCCAGATCATGAATCTCGGCGGCGGCTTCCATCAGCGCGTAGGTAAACAAGATGGCGTTGGATTCTTCACCCGGTGATTGGCCGTGGCCTGGGGCGTCCAGGGCAATCACCTGGCGGCCGCGTTCCAGCAGCGGCTGCACAAAGTGGGCGAACTGCGTGGCGCGGCCTTCCCAGCCGTGCAGCATCAGCACCACCGGAGCGTTGTGCGCGCCCCAGCGCAGGCCGGAAAGACCAAAGCGAAAATGAATGCGTTCACCGGCACCGGCCACTGCGGTTTCCCAGGGCTTGGGCGTGAACTGGCGCGGCCGCATCAGCACCCGCCGCGACACGCGGGCACTCAACGAGGGGATGACGGGGCCGGTCAGGCTGTTGAAGTGACGCAGGGTGCTGAGCATGTTCATGGTCAGGTCTCCGGGTTGAAGGTGCGGCTAGGCTTCGTTGCTGAGCAGGTGCGCGCTCAGTTCCTGCAGTTGCAGGCCCAGGCGGTGACGCCAGGTGGTGGCGCGCTGGGGTTTGGTGGCCGTGTCGGCCGGTGGGGCGGTCTCGGCATTGAGCGTGCGCGGGCTGGCGTCTATCGCGCTCACGGGCGATTGCGCCTCAATGCTGATGCCGCCCATAGGCGCAGCAACGGCGTAGGCCTGCGCCATTGCCGCGCCGGGCACGGCGGCAAATACGGCGGCGGCGAGGGTCAGGCGGCTTACAGCTAGGCGGGTCTTGCGGGTCATGGTCCACTCCTGTTGGGCGGGGTGGCATCAGACTATTCCTCTCACGCGCGGTGATAAGCTGGGCCGTTAGCATTTGATTCGTTCCATATGCGAACGAATGGGGGCAGCGATGGAAGACCTGAACCATGTCGTCACCTTTGCGCGGGTGGTGCAGTCCGGCAGCTTTGCGGCGGCCGCCGAACGCTTGCAGATGGCGCCTTCTGTTGCCAGCAAACATGTGGCCAAGCTGGAGAAGGCGCTAGGCGCACGGCTACTGCAACGCTCCACCCGCAAGCTGTCTTTAACTGAAGCCGGGCAGGCGTTCTACGAACATTGCGCACGCATCGTCGAAGAGCTGGAGCAATCACGCGCGGCGGTAGCCAGCCTGCAAGCCGAACCCAGCGGCCGTCTGCGCGTCACTTGCCTGAACTCGCTGGCCGGCTGGGTGGTGGCGCCGATGCTGCCGGCATTCTTTCAGCGCTACCCGAAGATCGAACTGGAGATAGTCACCAGTGATCGCCTCGTGGATCTGGCAGAGGAAGGTTTTGATCTGGCGCTGCGCATCACCAGTAGTCCGGCGCCCAACATGGTGGCGCGGCGGCTGGCGCCCATCCGCTTTCTGATCTGCGGAACACCGGAGTACTTTGCGCGGCACGGCACGCCCAGCCATCCGGATGATCTGGCAAACCACAATTGCCTGGGCTTTCCGCAGAGCCTGGTCAACAACACCTGGCACTTCACCCGCGAAGGCACGCAGGCCTCGGT
>JBFJKG010000533.1:0-1824 GCA_041635075.1 Solimonas sp. | reverse complement strand
CTGCGCGGCAAGCTCGACTTCACTCACGTGGGCCTGATGGGGCATTCACGCGGCGGAGAAGGCGTGGACAAGACCGTCGCGCTGAACGCAACCCGGCCACAACCACACAACATCGTTGCGGTATTCGCGTTGGCGCCCACCGACTACAACAGCCAAGTCGTCACCAACACTGCATACGCGACACTGCTGCCGTACTGCGATGGCGATGTCGAGAACCTGATGGGCGCCTTTGTGTTTGATGCCTCGCGCTATGCCGCAGCCGATGACGCACACCCGAAGTTCCAGATTCTGGCGATGGGCGCCAATCACAACTACTTCAACACGGTATGGACCTCGGATGACTGGACCATCCGCGGCACCGCCACCGAGCCACACTGCGGCGAACAAGCCGCGAGCAACCAGCGCGACACGCCTGAAGGTCAGCGTGCGCTGGGCCAGTTCTTCATGGCCTCGTTCTTCCGCTACTTTGTTGGAGCGGAAGCGGACTATGCCGCGTACTGGACTGGCCGTGCCCAGGTGCCGGCCAGTGCCTGCCCGGAAGGCGAGACCTCATGCGAAGCGCGGTACCACCTCAGCATTCATCCCGCCGCTGATCGCCGCCTATTGCTGGATGCCACGCCGGACGACCACGCACTGACCGCCAACGCACTCGGCCTGCCCGTCCGGCTTGAGGGCTTTTCGGACTTCGGGGTCTGCACCGCAACCGGTGCCGACGGTGGTGGCTGTGCCGTAGCCGATCCGACCTTCTCCACCGCAGCACAGCTGTATCTGAGCTGGGATGCGCCTGCGCGCTATTACAGTGAGCTGGGCGGATTGAATGCATCGAGCTACGACACGCTGAGCCTGCGGATCGGTGTCTCTCATGGCGATGCCGACAACGCCGGCGGCCAGGATCTGGTGATCGCGCTGACCGATGCTGCCGGCAAGCGCGCTGAAGTCATCGCCAGCGACTACAGCCTCGCCCTGTTTGATCCGCCGGGCGATGCCTTTGCCGATGGCGGCGCGGAGCGCACCACGTTGAACGCGCTGCGCATCCCGCTGACGGCCTTCTCCGGCCTTGATCGGGGTCACCTGCAGGCGCTGGAACTTCAGTTCGGGCGCACATCCGCCGGCACCGTGCAGATCACTGATCTGATGCTGCAGCGAGCGTTGCCGTAGTGCGGGGCCGCGCCGTGCCATAGCCGTCTGCGGCTACATCAGGTCTGCCGGGTCAACATCCACTGACCAGCGCACGCCGCGCGCTTCCGGCAGCGTGCCCAGCAGTGAAACCTGGGTAGCGAGGGCGCGGTGCAGCGCGGCGCGGCTGGATGACTGCAGCAACAGCTGCGCCCGCACGTAGCCGGCGCGACGCTCCATGCCTGAAGGGATCGGCGTCATCGCCATCACGGCGGGTGCTTCGGCAAATCGGGGCGCTGCGGCTTGCAGAAAGCGCAGCGCCGCGCCCGTTTGCTTGGACTCCGCCCGCAGCAGCGCCAGGTGGCTGTAGGGCGGCAGGCCGGTCATTTCGCGCTCTGCCAGCAGCGCATCGCACAGCGCGCCGTAGCCTCGGGTCACCAAGGTCTTCAGCAGTGGATGTTCGGGCTCATGGGTCTGCAGCCAGACCTCGCCCGGATTGTCCGCGCGCCCGGCGCGGCCAGAGACCTGCGTTACTAGTTGTCCCATGCGCTCGATTGCACGGAAGTCAGCGCCGTACAGCGCCTGGTCGGCCGAGACGATGCCCACCAAGGCCAGGCCCGGAAAATCATGGCCCTTGGCCAGGATCTGGGTGCCGACCAGGATGTGTATGCGGCGTGCGCGGATATCGTCGAGCAGCGCCGCGAGCCT
>JBFJKG010000532.1:0-1830 GCA_041635075.1 Solimonas sp. | reverse complement strand
CCGGTGCGCCATACCAGAAAGCAGGCCCATCGAAGTACGGGGTTCTTGATCTGCCGTTGCCGCGGTGAGTAGGCAAGTGCTGCTGCCTCATCGCCGCCGATCGCGCGCAAGCGCAGCTGCATCTCTTCCTGGCTTTCGCGCTGACCGGCGCGCATGAACATCGCGATCGCGGCAGCGCCCAGCAGCAGCGCGAGCAGAAACAGGAGCACCATGCCCACTACTGGCCTCCCCGGCAGTCGACATGCACGCCCTGATCGACGTCATACCGGAACACCTCGCGCTGCATCAGCTCGCTACCCCTTGCGCCCAGCACCTCGACCACTGAAAGCACTCGCCGCTCGCCGCCCTTGAGTCGGCTGACATGCACCAGCACCTGCACCGCTGACGCCACCTGACTCCGGAAGTTGGCCTCGCTGCCGCTGTACCCGGCAAACCCGGCCAGCAGTTCCAAACGATGGATGGCATCGCTAGGTGAATTGGCGTGAATGGTCGTCATCGAGCCGTCATGGCCGGTATTCATGGCCTGCAGCATGTCGAGCACCTCGTCGCCGCGCACTTCGCCCACAATGATGCGGTCAGGGCGCATGCGCAGCGCATTCCGCACCAGGTCGCGGGCCGTAATCGCGCGATCACCATCCAGATTCGGTGGCCGCGTTTCCAGCCTCACCACATGGCTGTGCTGCAATCTCAACTCCGCCGCGTCCTCGATGGTCACCAGCCGCTCGCCGGGCGGAATCCATTGCGACAGCAGATTGAGGAACGTGGTCTTGCCGGACCCAGTACCCCCCACGACAATCAGGTTGCTGCGCCCGGCAACGCGCTCGCGCAGGTAATCGAGCACCTCGGCGCTGACCGTGCCAAGCCTCAGCAACTCCTCTGCAGTCAGCGCCTGCTTGCGAAACTTGCGTATCGACAGGCAGGGCCCGTCCAGGGCGATAGGTGGCACGATCGCGTTGACGCGCGAACCATCGGGCAAGCGCGCATCAACCATCGGTGTTGATTCATCAACACGACGGCCAATCGGGGCAAGAATGCGCTGGATCACCCGCACCACATGTGCGTCATTGAGGAATCGGACCGGCGCGCTGTACAGGCGCCCTTCACGCTCAACGAAGATATTGTTGGGTCCGTTGACCACAATATCGTCAACGCTGTCGTCATCCACCAGCGCCTGGATCGGGCCATAGCCCATCAACTCGTCGCGGACGTCGCGCGCCAGCGTTTCGGATTCACGCTGACTGACCGGCAGACGCTGCTCGACGACATAGCGGCGCATCTGCTCGGTGACGTAGCGCTCGACCTTGGGGGCGTCCCACTGGTCGATCTGCAGATTGTGCTCCTCGAGCTGCTGGATCAGGTGCCGATGAAAATTGCTCTTGAGCTGCTGGTACTGATCCGACAGCCGGAAGCGGGTGATCTGGGCATCGGGCGCGTTCACGGCAGTCACGGGATCAGCTCAGCAGACGAGCCAGCACGCCCCGCTCCGATGGCTCTACCCGCGCCTGTCCGGCCAGCAGTGCGCTGGCCATGCGGCGGATATCAGTGCAGAACGCGTCCTTGGGCGCAACCGCGAATATCGACTCGCCGGCGTTCATCGCCTGCACACGCGCATTGCCGAGACTGGCGCTCAAGGTTCCTAGCAGCGGAAGGTCGAGTATCTCCGCGAGGTTGTCGGGCTCCAGCCCGATACGCCGCCGGTAGTTGTCGACCACCAAAGCCGTACGGTCGAGCGGGCAGTCCTCGAGCCGCAGCGCGCGCAGCAGATACTTGCTGTGTCGCGACTTGATGATCGACTGATCGGAAAGCAGCAAGGATCGTTCGCATTGCGTG
>JBFJKG010000531.1:0-1835 GCA_041635075.1 Solimonas sp. | reverse complement strand
GCCGCGGAGCGCAATCTCCTGAGCCAGCGCCTTGTGCCGGGCAGGGTAGACGCGATCCAGCCCGGTTGCGCCCACCGCGATGGTATAGCCGTCGGCCAACAAGGCGCCGCGATGGGCCGCACCATCAATTCCCAGCGCCAGGCCGCTGGTGATGACGAAGCCACGTCGCGTCAGCTCGGCGGCAAATGCCTGCGCGTTCTCCATGCCCTGCGGGCTGGCGGTACGCGCGCCGACGATGGCGATCTGTGGCAGACCCAGAAGCTCGGGATCACCCTGCACGAACAGCAGCGGGGGTGCCTGCGCAATCTCACGCAGCTGCGCCGGGTAGCGTGGATCGCTCAGCGTCAGCACGCAACGCCCCGGTGCGGCCATCCACGCCAGATCCTGGGCGATGTCCGCGTCGGAAACTTCGCGCAAAGCGCGCAACTGGGACTCGGAAAGACCTGCCTTGCGCAGTTGTCGCGGATCGTCCAGCGCCGCCATTGCCGGCAGCTGAGCCAACACTTGCTGCACGCTGGCGGACCCAATGCCCGGGGCCCTCAGCAGCCGCAGCCAAGGGATCAACGCCTCGGGATTCACGCCGCCCGTCCGGTAGCGGCTCAGCGACTCAGCGCTGCCCCGGTTCCGGTCGCTCGACCTTGTCGAACTCGTGGATCTCGCGCTTGGCGCTCATGATCAGGCCATAGCTGACCCGCGAATCCACCTTGAACAGCATCAAGGTGCCGGCGTACAGGTCAGGCAGCGGTGTCAGCTGCCTGGTGTATGGATCGCGCGCTTCGCGATCGCTCTTCATGACGCTGAGCACGTGGCCAGGCTCCATGCCGTCAACCGAGCCGCGATTGATCGCGACGACCTGGTACTGGCCAGTCTGCGACAGCGCGCCGTAAAGCGAAATGATGCGCCCGCCCACCTCATTGACCGGTGAGTGCGGATAGAAATTAGCGCTGTAGCTGTCGCCCAGCGGCTCGATCAGACGATCACCGGCACGGGCCTCTATCGCGCTGCGCGTGATGACCGCAGTTGCGGGGTCGCCGAACTCGTGCACTTCCACCTCGGCAACGGGCACCGCCTCCCAACCCAGCAGCTCACGCGTATCCGGATCAATGTACTTCTGGCCGACACGCACGACGTCGTAGCGGAACCGCGCGCCCTCCGGCACGTTCTTGACGTAGACCTGCTTGCCCGCACCCTCGATGACGTGGGTATCAACAAACGACAGGATGTAAGGCGCGCGCTGCATGTCCTCGTCCATGACCAGACGCGGGCTGCGCAGGAAGTCGCGGATCGCTTCGAGCGGAATCGTCGGAATGGCCTGGTCCAGCGGCAGTTCACGCACCTGCGGCGAGATGTACTCGACATCCAGCGCACTGACACCGGTGCTGCGCACGAGGCTGGGACGACCGTCCTTCCAGATCAGGGTCAGCACGTCGCCCGGGTAGATCAGGTGCGGATTCTTCACCTGCTCGTTGGCGTACCAGATCTCCGGCCACTGCCACGGCTCGCTGAGAAAGTGGCTGGCGATGCCCCACAGGGTGTCGCCCTTCTTGACCACATACCGTAGCGGCGCATCCTCACGCACTTCAACCTTGGGCGCGACCACATTGCCGCCGCTACCATCGTAGGCAACCCGTTCGCTGGCTGGCGCCGACGCCGGCGTCTCGGCAGCAGGTGCCGCCGACGGATAGCTGCGGTGTTGGGGCGCGTTAGCGCAGGCACTCAGACACAGCGCTGCGATCAGCGCCGCTGTGCTGTTGAGCGTGTACGAACCGGTATACTTGCGCATGGCGATACCTTCCCCGCGGGTTGCGCCTGAATGGGCAAACTCTAGACGGCTC